>CAUCIO010000037.1 GCA_958442925.1 uncultured Clostridium sp.
TGTCAGATGTTTTCTGCAATACGTCTATTATGACATAAAAACGGACAGGGGACAAGAGCTTCTCGAAAGCTTCTCTACTCAGCCCAGTAGTTGACTGTCACTCCCAGGCCCTGCTCTCTGGCAGCCCGGTAAGCTCTCGTCACTACCGCCAGATCCTCGATGCCCATTCCCACTGCATTGAAATAGATAATCTCATCCTCGTTTTCTCTTCCCGGCTTCTTTCCATTGATAATCTCTCCCAGATGAGCCGTAATATCCTCGTCCTTAATAAGGCCGTCCGCATACATCAGGGCCACTGTGCTGATTTTTCTGTGCTTGATATTGTTCCAGGTATCCACTACAATTTTATCTGCCATCTGAACACAGTCGTAAGTAAATTCAAAATCCGCCATGTTTAACATGAGAGCTCCCTTTTTAATCCACTCTCCCTTTACAATCGGCTGGGAAGCCAGGGTGACTGTAGTAATGATATCGCTCTCTTTCACTGCATCCGGAAGTCCCGCTTCTTCTACCGGAACAACCTGAATGCCAAACTGCGCTTTCATCTCCTCGGCAAACTGCTCTGATCTTTCCTTCACAATATCATAAATGTAGACCTTTTCAATAGACGGACGTTCTATCAGAGATGCCTCCAGCTGTGTTCTGGACTGTGCTCCGGCTCCGCAGATCGTCATAACCGCCGCGTTTTTTCTGGCCAGATATCTCACTGCCAGGCCTCCTGCTGCTCCAGTTCTCATAACGCTGATTTTCGTTCCATCGGATACAGCCAGCGGAAGCTTTGTGTCCGGATCATTTAAAATCACCGTCACACTGGCTCTGGGCAGTCCCTTTTTGTAGTTCATCGGACCGCTTCCAATCCATTTAATGCCTGCCATCTGGTACTCTCCTCCCAGGTAGGCGCCCATGGCATTGATCCTTCCCAGCGTATTTTCATCCTCCACTGTCTTTCCCCACTTCATAACAGCCTTCTCCGGGTTAAGGGCTTCTCCGGAATCCAGTAAAGACAGCGCTCGCTCCACGTCATGAATGACTCCCTTCATATCATTTCCTGCCAGCTCGTTGACCAGTTTATCGTTCATAAAAAGAATATCATGCTTCATAACCATATCCTCCTGCTTTATTTTCTTCTATTATTTACTTTCTTCTACTGTACCTTCTCCTGTACGCAGCATTCTCCTACCGTTTTGCATCTGTCCCGGCTAAATCAGCTATCTCACGTTTTCCGAAAAAGAAGGGCAGACGGCTTTTTCCAGAAAGCTCCATAGCCCGCTCACAGTTTTCCAGATAAGGATATCCGCTCCATTGTCCCAGTGTCTCGATCACCTGATCCATCAGAGGCGTCTTCACTCCTGCCATCTTAGCCAGGGTCCGGGTTACCAGAAGGCTGTAAGGTACGTCCTCTGTAATATACCTGGCCGAATAGTCTACCAGGAAGGTTCCTCTCTCCGTCCGTTTAACAGGAACCTGAATTCCCCGGTAGGCCTGGTTCGTGCGAAGCATTGACGCCAGGGAGGTTTTGTCCTCTATCACATCCTCGTAGGAATCCAGCATCCACTCTCGCGGCGTCAGAATCCGCTCTGTCTCAATATCCGGCATCACAGCGCGAAATGCCTCTCCAGCCCTTCGAATTTCCTCTGACAGGCCTTCCAGGATCTGGGCTCCCTCCTCCGTCACTCCCTGATAAAACAGAGGGATCTCCCCTTCCCCGTACTCACGGAAGGGATCTTCCTTAAACAGCCCATACATAATGCCCGGATGAAAAATCTGGCCAATGTTTGCAAACGTAAGAGTAAGAGCAGAGCGAATTCGCTCAATCCTCATATTCAGCAGCTCCTCCAGCTGCCTGAAAAACAGATTGGAAAGCCCTGCAGGATAAGATGCTGCCTGAATCTTCTCCTTGATTCCTTTAATATTGACTCTGGCGCCCATCTTCTCTTTCCTGCAAGACCAGGGCAGCGTCTGAAACGCAATCATATGAACCTCATTCCAGAAATGATCAAATTCCAGTTCAATCATTCCCCTGCAAGGCATCACTGCAATCAGCGCCGAGCGGTTTACATGGCGTTTCAGACACCCTAACACCGTCTCATGAGCAAAAGCCGGAACAGTGACAAATACAAGATCCGCCTCTTTTAAAGCCTCCTCCGGATCGTCTGTAATCCGGCTGATGGCAAGTCCTCTCTCTTCCTTTCCCACAATCACTGCATCCAAGCCCTGGTTCTCCTGGTAATTCTTTCTGAATTCTCTGATTTCCTCTTTCAACGGGCTGAAGATAGTTACCTCATGTCCCTGCCGGCTCATCAGCGCCGCGCAGGCATGGGCTCCGTTCCCGCATCCGCATATGGTAATGTTAAGTCCTTCCATATGGCGTCCTCCCTTTTCAGATAATTTTCACGTTCCAGAAATAATAATATAATTCTCTCTAATCAATATATAGCATAATATTATTTTTATTTCAATAGAAAAAAATATTTTTATTTATTTTTTCTTTCTTTTTTTCATTCCTCCGCTATAATAGAGGTGAAAGACAGTGCTCAAAACTTGTTGTTTTAAACTGTCAAAGATGGGAGATGAACAATAATGAAAGAGTTATTTCAAAAAATTCAGCTGTCCTACAACAGTCTGTCTGCAGCCCAGAAGTCCGTAGCTTCTTATATATTGGAAAATTATAAGGAAATTCCTTTTCTCTCTGTCACCAGCCTGGCCAGGGAAATCGGAGTCAGCGAGACGACAATCATCAAATTTTGTATGCAGATGGGCTTTGACGGATATGGAAGCTTTAAAAAAATTCTCTCTGAGTACGTACAGTCGGAAATGACTTCCTACAAAAAGTTAGAGCTTCAGGCCGAAGAAATTAAAAATGATTCCAATACGTTAGATCGGGTCTGCGCCTGTGAGACAGCCAACATCACCCAGACTCTGAACAATCCGCTGAACCGGGCAAATTTTGAACCGTTTCTGGATTTAATTCAAAAAGCAGAGAACGTCTATATTCTGGGCTTCCGCTCCTCCGCTATTCTGGCTGAATACGCAGCCCTCTATCTGAGCCAGCAGAATATCAACGCCATTGCCGTGACGCCTGGTCTCGGAGCCTATGCGGACACGCTCTGTAAAATCACACAGAAAGATTTGCTTGTAGCCATCAACTTTTCCCGCTATTCCAAGGAAGTAGTAAAGGCAGTAGAAATCGCAGCCAAGAAAAATGTTCCCTGCGTCCTGATTACAGACAGCCCTGCTAATCCTATCTACCCAAAAGTAGATTTAACCTTCTCCTGTGAGATGAAATCCTACTACTATGCCGCTTCCCACGTAGGCGGGCTGGCTCTTATCAACGCAGTATGTACTGCCCTTTCCCTCTCCCATATGGAGGAGACAAAGGAATATTTAAAAGAACTTGAAGACTTATTCACAGAGTTTAACACTTTTTTCGTCTAGCTGTGCCAGATCCTCCTGCCATTTTTACAGGCAGGAGGAATTTTTTGTATAAAATGGCAGAATTTTCCATTCTTTTTCTATATTTTTCTGTTGACTTGATACCCGCAGTATGATAATATCTGATTAGAAATAATAATATTATAATTCTTTCTCAAAAAAATATTTTTATTTTCAAAAGGGAGGAATACATATGATACCCATTGAAAAAATATCCGGCGGTACGCTCAGCAATATCGTTCTCTATGTAGCGATAGTAGGGCTGCTTCTCGTTGTTGCATCATTGATCCGGCTCAAAGTGCCGCTTTTGAGAAAAGCCTTTATTCCTGCTTCTCTTTTAGCTGGAATCATCGGACTAATTTTGGGACCGTATGTTTTGAAAATTATCCCTGCTGACATGATGTCGTCTATCGGATCCCTTCCCACTCCTATGATTACTGTTGTATTTGCTTCTATGCTTCTGGGAGTAGAAAAACAGGAATCCGGAAAAACGATGTTTCATGATGCTGCCGCCGGGCTCGGATGGCTTTGGTCAAACAGCTTTATGCAGTTCGGAGTTGGCTGTCTTCTGTGCGCGCTTTTCTTTTCCCCAGTACTGGGAGTTAATCCTCTATTCGGAGCTTTGTTTGAAATAGGCTTTGCAGGAGGACACGGAACCGCCAGCGGCATGGCTACTGTCTTTCAGGATCCTGCCCTTCTCAACTGGCCAGACGGTGCAGATCTTGGTTTGACAACAGCGACCATCGGGCTTTTATGCGGAATCTTTGGCGGTATGATTGTCATTAATTACAGCGTTCGTAAAAAATATACAAAAATTATCACAGAACCTGCATCAGCTGATCAGGTAAACGAAATCTTTATAAAGGAAGAAAGAGAACCTGCCGCTTACCTCACTGTCAGTCAGGATGTCGTAGAACCATTTGCCTTCCATTTGGGAATTATCGGTATTGCTATTCTTATGGGACAAATCATGGTATGGAGTTTTGGGAAAGTCTTTACGTACACTGGACTTCCTTTATTCCCTTTCGCCATGATTGGCGGTTGGATCCTGAACGCTATAATGCAGAGAACTCCTCTCCGCCATCTTTTAGATCGGAGAATTTTCCAGAGAATTCAGGGAATGGCTCTGGAAATTCTAGTTGTAGGAGCTATGGCTTCCATTAAAGTGCCAGTCGTTGCAGCTTACTGGCTTCCTCTTCTGGTTGGAAGTATTGTTATTATGGGATTTATGCTGTTCTGGCTCTTCTGGCTCAGCCCCCGAATTTTTAAGGAGTGCTGGTTTGAACAGGGAATCATCAGATATGGAGCTTTTGCTGGTGTAGCGGCTGTCGGATACATGCTTCTACGTACTGTAGACCCTAAAATGGAGACTGATGCAGGAACTATTTACGCTCTAGGCTGCCCGCTTATGAGTCCTTTTATCGGAGGCGGCCTTGTAACAACTGCGTATCCCTACATTATTAACAGCATTGGCCCTCTTGCGGCTGGACTTATCTTCTGCGGTGCCTCAATAGCTGTACTGATTGTTCTCAGACTTACCTTATGGAATAAAAATCCACAGAAAGCTCAGCGTTAGATGGGTATCTATTTCATAACTGTAAAAACAGTATACGATTCTAAATAATACAGACAAAGGGCAAAGCCATTTCCTGGACTTTGCCCTTTGAAAATTAATAACATATTTCTTTTTTCATCTCTAGTTAATACTATGGTTCATATTTCTCTCCATCTTCCAGAAATACCAGAAGCCCGCAGCGTCAGCTAAGAACCAGCCTGCAGGCACAGCCCACCAGATGCCCAGAAGTCCGATAGCCGGAATCGGGGACAACAGATATGCCAGAGCCACTCTCGTCCCCAGGGAAATGACAGTGAGAACCACAGATACCCCTGCCTGGCCAAGCCCCCGGTAGAGGCCATAGAGCAGAAACAGGCAGCCGATTCCCACATAGCAGGCTCCCTCTATATGAAGATACTGAACTCCTATTCTGATGATTTCCGTCTCCTCAGGACTGATGAAAATAGTCATAAGAGGTCCTGCAAAGCATACAATCACTGATGAAATCACGAGGCAGAACAGGCCGGAGCTTAATACGGCCGCTTTCAGGCCGGAGCGAATCCGTTTCGTTTTCCCAGCCCCCTGATTCTGGGCAATGAAAGTAGAAAAGGCGTTTCCAAAATCCTGCACCGGCATATAGGCAAAGGAGTCGATCTTCACCGCTGCCGCAAAAGCGGCCATTACAGTTACTCCGTAGCTGTTTACAAGCCCCTGCACCATGAGAATCCCGAAGTTCATCACAGACTGCTGAACGCAGGTTAAAATCGAGTATTTGGAAATCCTTTTCAGAATCATCTGATCCCGGTAAAAATGCCGTTTTTCCGGCAGAAGATGCGGCATTTTAATCCACACATAGAGGCCAATCCCCAAGGCAGACAGAAACTGTGCCAGAATGGTAGCCCAGGCCGCCCCTGCTGTCCCCATGTGAAATTTCAGAATAAATACCAGGTCTAAAACAATATTTCCAAGGGCTGAGACTGCCAGAAACAAAAGGGGAATCACAGAATTCCCCAGCGCCCGCAGCAGCGCGGCAAAATAATTATATATAAAGGTAAACATGAGGCCCATGAAAATAACCTGCAGATATTCTCTCGTCTCTGTCAAAATATCCAAGGGAATCTGAAGAATTCGTATCATGGGATCCAGAAAAACCAGAGAAAGAATCTCCACCAGAGCCGTCACCAGCCCGATAAAAAAGAAGGACTGGACAAAGCTGTTCTTCATCCGCTCTGTATCTCCCGCTCCGCAGAGCATGGAAAACAGCGCTCCGCTTCCCATGCAGAGCCCCAGAATCACAGAAGTAAGAAAAGTCATCACCGTATAGGAGGATCCTACTGCCGCCAGAGCTCCAGATCCCAGAAACCGGCCTACAATCAGAGTATCCGCCACATTGTAAAACTGCTGCAGCAGATTTCCTGCAATGAGGGGCAGGGCGAACAGCCACATGGAACACGCCACCGGCCCCTCTGTCAGGTTCACACTTTTTCCGGCTGTCATTCTCTGTTTCATTTTATTTCACATCCTGTTCTTTGGCATTTTATGGCCCGCTTTACAGGGCGCACATTTTCTATCATATCAGACTTTCCAATCAGTGTCACCAGGATTTTAGATCTTCAGACTGTTCAATTAAATGCCTTTATTGTATAATAATAAATGACTTATTTTGTCATCCTGGCTTTGCACTGGGAATCAAAGCCTGCAGGAGGGAATAGGATAGATGAAACAAACTAAGACACAGGATGTGCAATCTCGTACTAAATCTCTGGCTGTTATTATATCTACTGTCATTCTGGCTGCCGTGATTATGGTCAGCCTGTTTGCCGTCTACTTTAACAAAGTCTACACTGCTGTTCTGGAAAAAAATATGGAACAGATTGAATGGACGTCTCACTATGTGACTAAGCTGATCCATACTGAAATCCAGCACAGTATCGATACGCTGCAGGCCAGCGAAGAAATTTTTCACCAAAGCAAAAACGTCGGACTGGAAGAGATCCAGCGCAGCCTTCATAAAATACGGGAAGAGCTCCACTTTGAAAAAATGGGAGTAGTCGGACTGGATGGGACAAGTATGGATGATGCCGGAACGATAGAGCAGATTGAGGATCCCCAGCTGTTTGAACACATTCTGCGAGGAGAAAATTATACCTCCAATGTTCTGGCCGTCTCTGACAATATGCTGATTGCTGTTCCTCTCTGTCAGGGCGGGCAGATTGTCGGAGCGCTGTGGAGCCATTTATCTATTTCCTCTATTTCTCAGAGTATTGAAATGGACAAGGAACTTCACCGGTATTTTCAGATTGTAGATGATAATGGCAACTACATCAGCCACTCCGGAAACATCCACTCATTTGCCGAGGATTTGAATATATGGAAGGAGTTGGAACGTTATACCTTTACCGGAGAAGTAACCTCAGAGAGTATTAAAAAGGATATTTCCGAAGGAAGATCCGGCTATTTTCATTTTACTTATAAAAATCAGGGACGGTATGTTACCTATGAGCCTCTTGGCATTAACAACTGGTATGTTTTCTCTGTTGTAGTAGAAAGTTTTTTAAAGGATTATGCAGAAAATATTGAAAGAATTTTTGTATGGCTTCTGACTGGCCTTTCTGTCTGCGTTATAACTGTGTTTGCTATTATCGGACATTTTATCAGCCGGGTGATGAAAACCATCCACCTGCAGAATCAGGAAATGCAGGTAAAAAACTCCCTTCTCTCCATGATTTTGAAAAAAACCAACGATATTCCCTTTGAGATTAATCTGGAGCAGAATCTGCTTTTCCTCTACCACCATCAGTTAAATGAGCCAGATTTGGATTACCAGATTATCTCAGATTTTACGCCGGATCATCTTCTGGAAGCAGGCATCATCCGGCAGGAGGGCTACCCTTCCTATAAGACCTTCTATGAAACTGCCATGAGCGGAGGAACAGCGGAACCCATCATACTTGAAATCTGGCTGAACCACAAATGGGACTGCAATAAAGTCCACGCTCTGACTGTGGATCGAAAGCACATAATCGGATTTTTGGAGGACTACAATGAACAGTTCAAAAGCGAACGCACAATTGAAGAAATCAACCTGAAAAATCAGACTGATCCTCTGACAGGTTTATACAACCGCAAAACCTTTATCGAAAAAACAGAGGCAGCCCTGCGTCTTCCAGTGTCTCAAGGCGTCAGCGCACTATTTCTTCTGGATCTGGATTATTTTAAAGAAGTAAACGATCAGCTGGGGCATATGGCAGGAGATAAGGTTCTGCAGGAAACTGGCCTGATTCTGAAATCCATTATCAGAAGCACAGACCTCTCCGGCCGCCTGGGAGGAGACGAATTTGTACTGTTCATTCAGAACGCCGCTAATTTCAGCGGTCTGGAACGCTGTGCTGAAAAGCTGGTTTCAGCTCTGAAACGTACTTTTGAAGAAGATAAGCGTACAGTGACCGTCAGCGCTTCCATTGGAATCGTTCCCGTCAGAGGAGGCGAATCCTTTGCCCAGCTCTATGAAGCGGCAGACAAAGCCCTCTATGAGGTAAAACGGACACAGAGAAACGGCTATAAATTTGCCGGCTCTCTGTCTACATCTTCTCCATAAACCAGATAAAAAAGTCAGAAAACGGCAGGGAGCCTGTCCTCTCCCTGCCGCAGAATTTCATTTCTAAAATCATTCAAGATTCAGCTTGCGATCCAGCACGTATCCTGTTCCAAACATCAGAATTACCAGGCTGACAACCTGAACAGCCAGCATTCCAAGTCCCACCATGTGCAGGCGCATTGTCATCTCTTCTGTTGTCTCTGCAAAATCCATCAGATTCATTCCACTTCCCATCAGAAGCATTGCCACAAGGTTCATCACTGTGCTCACTACCATGAACCAGAAGACAGACCAGATTACCTTGTGATTTCTGGACAGCTGCCCCAGGGCCATGGAAAAATACAGCTCATAGATAGAAGCAAACGCCGCTGCTGCAAGCCCTGCCAGTATTTCCAGCGCAAATAATGCCAAATATGCAAAAGCAGCAGAATCCGCCTTATATCCTTCTGCCAGAAAAGCCCACATCAGAATTGGGAGCTCGTAAAGCGTTCTGAAGAAGTCGAGGCCGCCGAACAGTCCCATAGAAAAAATCCCTACTATCGCAGACAAAACCGTGACGGCAAAAGAGACACAGGCCTTGGAAAAAATCAATTTCCATGTTTTTACCGGAAGGGTGAACATGAGATATCCTTCCTGTCTCAGCAGCCCCTTGTAAAAACGCTGGATAATCATCACTGCCGTAAATACTCCCATAACGGCCAGAATCAACATATAAAGCGTCAGAGCCACGATCTGCATTGTAGAAAACAGCGACGAACGTTCCATCCATACGCCCAGAATACTCTGAAACAGAAATCCATTCACTGCCGCCAGAACCAGCGTAGCTCCATAAATCGGGAGCATGGTCTTCATCATGGCCTTCCATTCATATTTTAAAAGCTTTCCAAACATAGTACTGCCTTCCTTTCCTTATCTGATCCACCCATCCGATCCGGTTCCGTGTACGGCAAAGATCTCCCGGAACAGATGATCCACTGACTTTCCTTCTGTCTCCCTTATTTCGTCTACGCTGCTGTGGCGAACCAGACGGCCTTCCTTCAGAAAAACAGCCTCATCCAATACCTTCTCCACATCTGCAATCAGGTGGGTGGAGATTATAACTGACGCGTCCTCTGAATAATTGGTCAGAATCGTCTGCAGAATGTACTCTCTGGCCGCCGGATCTACGCCTCCGATAGGTTCGTCTAAAAGATACAGCCTGGCATTCCGGCTCATCACCAAAATCAGCTGAACCTTCTCCTTATTCCCCTTTGAGAGGGTCTTCATCCTGGATTTTTCGGAAATATTCAGATCCGCCAGCATGGCTGCTGCCTTCTGCCTGTCAAAGTCCTTATAAAAATCCGAAAACATATTCAAAAGATCCGACACCCGCATCCAGTCGGCAAAGTACGTCTGATCCGGCAGATAGGAAACGATAGACTTTGTCTCGATGCCAGGAAGGTTTCCGTCTATTTCCAGCCACCCCTCCTCCGGCTTCAGCAGACCATTAGCCAGTTTCATAAGAGTTGTCTTACCGGATCCGTTCGGCCCTAACAGACCGATAATTTTCCCGCTTTCTATAGTAAGATCCACATCTTTCAGGGCATATCTGGATCCAAATTTCTTACCCAGCCCTTTGCAAACTAAAATCTCTTTGCTCATACTGTCCCATCCTCCTTCATGGCATCAAATACTTCCTCTAATACTCTCTTAATCTCTTCTCTCGTATATCCTAGGCTTCCCATCTGCTCTAAAAAGCGGATAGCCTGCTCTCTGGCCTGTCCATTTCTCACTTTTTTAATCATCTCCATGTCCTGCGTCACGCACCTTCCTGCTGTCCTGTTTGTAATAATCAGCCCCTGGCTTTCCAAATCGGCCATAGCCCTCTGCATGGTATTGGGGTTCACCCCAGCCTGGGCTGCAAATTCCCGGACTGAGGGGAGCCGCTCCCCAGGCCCGTAGGTTCCCGCTGCAATCTGGGCGGAAAGCTGTTCCGACAGCTGCATCCAGATAGGCCTGTCATCTGTAATTTTCCATTCCATTCCTTCACCTCATTTTCATTCTGAGTGCAGATCCTTTTCGTTCACTGTCTCCAATTATCTGTATTACTGTATTGTTGTATTAATTGCTTAATACAGTTATACAACAAAAAAAGCCGGCTGTCAACCGGATTATTAAAAAATACTGTACTGCGGCAAACCTCATTTTATCTGCCAGGACAAAATCAGGAAAGGGAAAAATTTCCCTGTACACGCTCCATCGCATATACTGAAAAACTTCTCCCTTTCCTGTTCACTGTCTCTTCCTGATTAGTTTGCCTCCAGCAGCTTGATCAGACGGCTGGTTCCCAGACGGTCTGCCCCCAGCTCAATAAACTGTTCTGCGTCTGATACACTGGCAATTCCGCCTGCCGCCTTTACCTTCACTTCACTTCCCACATGCTTTCTCATAAGAGCCACATCGTCAAAAGTAGCTCCTCCTGTGGAAAATCCTGTAGAAGTCTTAATATACTCGGCTCCTGACTCTGTGACAACGCGGCACAGCTCCACCTTCTCCTCCTCTGTCAGAAGGCAGGTTTCAATAATAACCTTTAACAGCTTTCCATGGCAGGCTGCCTTTACAGCCTTAATCTCTGCCAGAACGCCGTCAAAATCTTTCTCTTTGACCATGCCCACGTTAATGACCATATCAATCTCGTCGGCTCCGTTTTTCACTGCATCCTCTGTCTCAAAGACCTTGACTGCTGTAGTCATGTAGCCATTCGGAAATCCAATAACTGTGCAGATGGCAAGCTTTTCACCCACATACTCTTTTGCTCTCTTTACAAAGCTGGGAGGAATACATACAGATGCTGTTCCGTATTCCATACCCTCGTCGCAAAGAACCTTAATCTGCTCCCAGGTAGCTGTCTGCTGAAGCAGAGTGTGATCTAATCTCTTTAAAATTTCCTGCTTTTCCATGTTCTTCTCCTGTTATTTTTCAATTTCTTCCAGTCTGGAAGATCCAATTGTTCCCTCTGGCATGGCTACGCCGAAATTGTCTGCAATGGTAGCTCCGATTACCGCAAAAGTATCATTTTCCTCCATCTCACCGCCGCAGGTCATGGATGGAGACCAGGCGATAAACGGAACCTTTTCTCTGGTGTGGTCGGTTCCCGTATAGGTGGGATCATTGCCATGATCTGCCGTTAAAATCAGCAGATCGTCATCCCTCAGAAGGGGGATCAGCTCCCCCAGTTTCTCATCGAACTTCTCCAGTTCCTCTGCATAACCCTTTACATCTCTTCTGTGGCCCCACAGAGCGTCAAAATCCACCAGGTTTACAAAGCAGAGTCCTGTAAAGTCTCTGCCTGCAATCTCGATAGTCTGCTCCATACCGTGAACAGAGCTTTTAGACTTGTTAGACTCTGTCAGACCCTCTCCGTCGAAAATATCAAAAATCTTTCCAACTGAGATCACATCATAGCCAGCGTCCTTCATGGCATTTAACGCCGTCTGGCCATAAGGCTTTAAGGCATAGTCGTGGCGGTTGGCTGTGCGCTTAAACTCGCCCTTCTTCCTGCCCACATAAGGCCTTGCAATGACGCGGCCCACTTTCCACTCATCTCTCATAGTCAGCTCTCTGGCAATCTCACAGTAATGGTACAGGGTTTCCAGGCCCATGGTCTCCTCATTTCCGCAGATCTGAAGCACCGAGTCTGCTGATGTGTAGACAATCAGATGGCCTGTGGCAATCTCCTCCTCTGCCAGCTCGTCTAGAATTTCCGTTCCGCTGGCGCTTTTATTTCCAATAATGGTTCTGCCTGTTCTCTTCTCCAGCTCATCGATCAGTTCCTTTGGAAAACCTGTATCTGTGAAGGTCTGAAACGGTTTGGTAATATGAAGTCCCATCATCTCCCAATGGCCGGTCATGGTGTCCTTTCCGCAGCTTCTCTCCCTCATTTTCATGTATTTTCCCAGCGGACGTTCCACCGGCTCATTCTGCTTCATGGGATGGAGATTGGCCATACCCAGCTTTCTGAGATTGGGAATCTCAAGGTGCTCCGCCTTCTCTGCGATATGTCCCAGAGTATCTACTCCCACATCTCCGTACTGAGCGGAATCCTCCATAGCTCCCACTCCCAGAGAATCTAACACAATTGTAAACACACGCTTATATTTCTTATACTGTCCCATTTTAATTACTGCCTCCCTGTTATCTATTTCTTCCTGTCAGCCTGAATCAGGCTGCGGATTGCCTCCACTGCCACACGGATGGGCGCTTCTGTGTCATGGCAGATATTGTTTTCCATCCCCAGTTTCTCCCGCTCCTGGTTGCCCACCACCAGGAAGTTAGAGCCGCATCGCACACCCAGGTGAGCCGCTACGATAAACAGGGCAGCTGACTCCATCTCTGAAGCCTTACAGCCCAGACGCTTCCATGCCTCCCATTTATTTAACAGCTCATAGCTGACTGGCATCCGTTCCGGATCATGCTGTCCATAAAAGGCATCCTTACACTGAACGACTCCCGTGTGATAAGGCAGATTCAGCTTTTTCGCCGCTGCTGCCAGGGCGTTGGCCACTTCCAGATCCGCCACAGCCGGGAACTCAATAGGCGCGTATTCCCTGCTGGTTCCCTCCATGCGGATGGCGCCTGTGGCGATGACGATGTCTCCTCCTTTTACATCCAAATCAATTCCTCCGCAGGTTCCTACCCGGACAAAGGTGTCAGCTCCGCACTGAACCAGCTCCTCCATGGCAATCGAAGCAGAAGGACCGCCGATTCCGGTAGAGGTAACGCTTACCTTCTCCCCGTCAAGGGTTCCTGTGTAAGTCACATACTCTCTGCTGTCAGCTACCAGCACCGGATCATCGAAAAACTGGGCAATCTTCTGACACCGTTTTGGATCTCCCGGAAGGATCACGTACCGCCCCACATCTCCTTTTCTAATCTGCAAATGATACATTAAACCGACTTCACCTGAATAATTCTGCATATGCTTCTCCTTTCGATTTCCCTATTGTATCTGAAAACTCATGTCATTGGCAATGCTTTTTTCAAAAGCGCTTCCATCCTGCTCATGCAGGCGGAAAGCTCCCTTCGCTCTTCCTGCGTCAGTCCCAATGGCACAGCAGCCATCGTATCCTTCAGCTTCTCTAACTGTTTCACAGCCTCCTGGCGGGAAGCTGGCGCTTCCATTCCGCTGCTCCAGTAAGGGTCCTCCTCCAGCCCTTCTCCGATGACACAGAGGCTCTCTGTCTCATGTTCCAGACTCTGACAGCCCTCCTGATCCTCTGACGGCCATTGGCCGCAGGCCGCTTTCTTTCTGAGAGATGCCTCCGTCACTCCGGCGTCCAGGCAGCAGATTACAAATATATTTCTGTTTTCGCACCCTCTTCTTAAAGCCGGGTGGGCGAAAAGAAAGGCTTCCTGGCGTTCAAACGAGGAAAGCGTTTCACTTTCTTTCAGCATTTCCCCGATCCCCCGGTTTACATCCTCCAGCAGACGCTTTCTAAAGCTTCCGGCGTCTTTCCTCTCCCAGCCGTCCAGCTCGCGCTCATTCCCTTTTGTATCAATTCCCAGAAATACCCGTCTGGCCTTCTCCGGTTCGCGGCAGAAGACAAAAAGCTTCTCCTCTTCAGTCAGGCAAATCTGGCTGCCGTACTCTTCCAGCTGTTCCCGGTATATCTGATCAAAGAGTTTCAGCATCTGCTCCCTGTCCCGGCTGGAAGCTGCTGTAAAAAACAATGTCAGGCATTTCACCCTTCGCCCCGCTTTCAAAAGTTCCAGCTGCTTATCAAAATGCTGTTTCACAGCCAGACGGATTTTCTCTTCTGTCAGAGAAGACTCTCCCGGCTGGGATTCCGGCCGCCTTAAATAACAGGCTTTCACCGCGCCCTGTTTCAAGGCCTCTTCCCTTGTCATACTGAAAATCCTGTTTTCCCCATCTGCCGCCCTGGACTGAAAGCGCAGCGTAAATAAGGGATTTAATCCTTCCAGGGCCTGAAACGCCTTGGAAGTCTCCTGAAGTTCCGAAAGTGTCCTGTCTGCCCCCGGTTCATCCAGGATCACCGCAGGCCTCACAGCCCTTATATCCTCCCACAGAACCTGCCCATACTCATCAGCAGCCCGCAGCCGGTTCGTCCCCCTGTTGAAGGTCTGGATATTCATAATGCAGATGGAAAGTCCCTCCGACTCCACCAGCCGTGTACTGACTTCCCTCAGATTTTCTCCCCGGCATAAAAAGCTGCAGGCTGACAGGCTGGGATAGCCAAGCTCCAGAAAGCAGTCTGAAAATTTTCTGACTGCCTCCGCCAATTTAAGCCTCTCCGCCACCGAAGGAACCGCTACAATAAATTTCAAAAGGCCATAGGCCCGGTTCAGCTCCAGTATTGTCCTGAGAAGCGCAAAACTGCGTCCTTCTCCCTCCGGCATCTCTATGGAAATATCCACTCTGTCCTCCAGGGGCTGACAGGCCTGGACAATTCCATTTTCCCGCTGAACACGTCTCAGATTCTTTCTGAGAACCTTTCCAATATCCATGACAGGATTCGTTACCGGAAGGCCAAAGCCAGGAAGGCAGATTCTGGCTCCCGACTCCGGCTGAACTTCTTCTGCTTTCGTATCTGCTGTCCCTGTCTGCCCCGTTTCTGAATCCTCTCTGTCAAAAGCCCCTCTGAGCAGCTGAACCGCCGATTTGACTGCCTGAGTCTGCCAGGCGGATTCCTTTCCTCCTACTGCCCTGTATCGTTTCACTCTTCCGCCTCCCTTCCCCAATCTATCGCAGCTGTTTATTACGGATATGAAACTCCGTCGGATGCTCGCGATTTGAATTTATCTCTGCTTCGCTGTGCTCGCTCAAACCGGCGCAGTATAATATCTGACGATATTATACCATATCCATCCTATGGATATGAGCCTCCGGCGGATGCGCACGGTTTGAATTTGTATCTGCTTCGCTTCGCTCGCTCAAACCGGTGCGGTATAATATATAATGATATTATACCATTTCCAGGGTAAAATTGAAATCTGAATCCTTGTTTTTTACATCTTTTTAAATTTTTTGAAAAAATCAAAAAAAGTGCTTGCATTTTTTTTGAAATGTGATATACTATCTAAGTCGACAGCGAGCGACAGAAAAACAGAATAAAAGGCCTGTTGGTCAAGCGGTCAAGACGACGCCCTCTCACGGCGTAAACCCGGGTTCGATTCCCGGACAGGTCAT
>CAUCIO010000038.1 GCA_958442925.1 uncultured Clostridium sp.
AAAAGAAAAAAGGATAAAAGGATAGAATAAAAAGGAGGGTGCGTGCGCCCTCCTTTTTGAAATGTATTCTGTGTATATCTGCTGTGAATCGGGATGCGGCTGCTAAGACCGGTTTTGGGGAAAATGGCGGGATACAGCTTATGGAAAAAATCTATAAGACTTGTCAGCCTATTGGATTTTACAATAACTCCCCCTGATTGACAGACTGAATCAGGCTGTTCTATAATAAAAAACAGAAATTTACGCGGGCGATAGGAAAAGACAGCTGTTTGTCATACAGCAGATGAAAGCCGTCGCACAGCGTTGAAAGAAATGTCAGACAGGAGGCACAAACAGATGAAGCAGCTTGATATGAGAGGAAAGGCATGCCCTATGCCGGTAATCGAGACAAAGAAAGTCTTGGAGGAAGTGAAAAAAGCAGAGGAGATCACAGTTCTGGTAGATAATGAGATTGCAGTTCAGAATCTGACAAAGCTGGCAGGACATGAGGGAATGAACGTATCCAGTGAAAAACATTCTGATAAAGAATACGCAGTCGTATTCACACCGGGAGACGGCGCTGCTGCAGAAGCAGGCGAAGCCCAGGCTCCTGCAGAGGTAAAGGTCGAGGATGGAATCGCCAAAGGAAGAGTGGTAGTGATTGCCTCTGACAAGATGGGAGAGCCGGATGAGGAACTGGGAAAGATTCTGATTAAAGGATTTATTTATGCAGTAAGCCGTCAGGAAGCCCTTCCGGAAACAATGCTGTTCTATAATGGAGGCGCTAAGCTGACAGCAGAGGGCAGTGAATCCCTGGAAGATTTAAAATATATGGCTGAGCAGGGCGTGGAGATTTTAACATGCGGAACCTGCCTGAAGCACCTGGGCATTGAGGACAAGCTGCAGGTAGGAGCTGTATCCAACATGTATGAGATTGTAGAGAAGATGACAGGGGCAGCTTTACTGGTAAGACCATAAAAACAATTTTAACATCAGAATTAAAAAGCAGAGAGAAAACGGAGAAGAGAGCTGATGTGCTCCCTTTCAGGTCCGGTTTCTCTCTGCTTTTATATATTTTTTTGCTGAAAACAGCAGCGGCTGTGCTGTAAGAGAAAATATCTATGTGAAATGTTTGTATATAGAAAAAAATAATAACAATAAGCGAAAAATAAAGAGGTATATTGTTGAAATATGCAAAAATAAGTAATATCATAGAAATAGATATAAAATTAAAAAAGAGAAAGGAATTTGCTATGTACACCTGCGCAAAATGCGGACAGACAGGATGCGCTTCCAGGAATATGGAGAAAACGCTGCCGGAATGTCCAAGCAAGAACGAGGCAGTCCAGAAAAAGGCACTGGAAAAATATGGGCAGGAAGAAAATCAGAGAATTGCCTATCACTCTGCCTGCACAGAAGCAGAGGGATACGGAAAGGATACACGCCTGATTGAAATCATCCATTTTATGAAGCGGGCAGGGTATCAAAAAATCGGTTTTGCCTTCTGCAAGGGACTGTTAAGCGAAGCCAGAGAGGTTTCAAAGATTTTAGAATACCACGGCTTTGAGGTGGTATCTGTAATCTGCAAAAATGGAGGGATTCCTAAAGCGGTAATCGGAGTGGAGGATGAATACACTTTATCAGGAAGCGCGGAAGAAGAGGTCATGTGCAACCCGATTGGCCAGGCTGAAATTTTAAATGAAGCAGGAACAGAGTTTAATGTGGTCATGGGACTGTGCGTGGGACATGATACCTTATTTTTCAAGTATATTCAGAGCCCGGTCACCGTACTGGCTGTGAAGGATCGGGCTACAGGACATAATCCTCTGGCTCCGATATACTGCGCCCAGGGCTACTATAAAAATAAATTTTATCCTGAAAAGGAAGGAGAGAGGTGATAAACAGAGAGGTCTGGTAAGAGAAAGCCTGAGCGGTACAGACTAGGAGCTGCCAAACAGATGGATTGTCAAAGTGTTTGTCCATTGTATGTCAAAGTATTTGTCAAAATCTGGCAAACCAAATAAAAAAGAGGCTTTTTGGTAAAGAAGGGAGCATCTGGACTCCGGACAGATGCAGCTGCGAAAAGCCTGATAAAACAGGGAGAATACCTGAATGTATTTGCGGAAATACATATATTACACAAATAGTTTTAAATTTTAAATAAAAATAAGAAAATATTTGTTAATTTTGCAAATAATGTTAAGAAAAAGTTAAAAAAAAGATAAAAAAATCACAAAATCCCCTTTATTCTTTTGCGGTTTTATCGTATAATAAAAAAGTACTTACAGGGCGTTGAAATCAGCGCCCTGGATTTCAATATAACAGGGGGATAGAAGCATGCATCTGCTGGTGACAAATAACAGCCTGTGCTATGACAAATATCAGAGCCGGATTAAGGTAGATTATCTGAAAGAGGGCTCTTATTTGGATGTCCTGGTGAAAGTCAGGGATTATGCACAGAAAGGCTACAGAATTGAAACCCACCCTATGGCAGGCAGCATTAAGCCGAACCAGACACCGTTCCGTACAGTGCTCCTTTCTGATGAGAAGATGGATGGAGATGAAAGCATCACAAATGAGCTGATGATTGAAGACGCTGTACTGATGACAAAGAAGTTTTTAAGCGATCACCCGACAAGGGAGTGGGAGGAATCCATTGTTAAAGATTTCGGACAGGTGGATCTGGAGCTGATCAGCGGAGCCATTGACAGGTTTGTTTAAAATCAGGAATACCGGCAGGCAGGGTAAGCAGTCTGATTCAGGCAGGTTGATGACGAAAACTGTCAAAAACATGTCAACAAGTGGCAAGTTTGTCAAAAATGTCAGGCTGGCATTCTGCAGAATTGACAGAAGGCCGGAAGAATTTCCCGCAAAAGACGGTGTATAAAAAAATCTGTGATGAAGAAGAAATAGAAAAACCCAGTAAAATCAAGAGGTTTTACTAAGGGAAAACAATATTTTTTTACCGTCTTTCTTTCATTTTTGAAAATATGGCATATAACTTGCTATATTTATAGAGCGAAGAGTAAATCTTCTGCCGCAAATACAAAAATAAGAAAAGGAGGTCAGGCATTCATGAAACTTGAATTAGGTATTATTCCTGTAAAAGACATCCAGTTTGGTCCGGAGTCCAAAGTGGAGAATGGAGTTATCTATGTGAATGCAGATGAGTTAAAGGCTCTTCTTCTTGAGGATGAGAACCTGAAATCTGTAGAGTTTGACATCGCTAGACCAGGCGAGAGCGTTCGCATTATGCCTGTAAAGGATGTTATTGAGCCACGAGTAAAGGTAAGCGGAGAGGGAGCTATGTTCCCGGGTATGATTTCCAAGGTTGCTACTGTTGGAAGCGGAAGAACAAATGTACTTCGCGGATCCGCAGTTGTTACAACAGGAAAGATCGTTGGTTTCCAGGAGGGAATCATCGACATGTGCGGAACTGGTGCTGAGTACACACCATTCTCCAAGTTAAACAACCTGGTTGTTGTTTGTGAGCCGGTTGATGGAATCCAGAAGCACGCTCACGAGAAGGCTGTTCGTATGGCAGGCTTAAAGACAGCTGACTACATTGGAAAGCTGGCTAAGGACATCGAGGCTGAGGAAGTTGAGACATATGAGACAGAGACAGTGAAAGAGGGACTTGCTAAGTACCCGAACCTTCCTAGAGTCGCTTATGTATTAATGCTTCAGAGCCAGGGTCTGATGCACGACACATATGTATACGGTGTTGATATGAAGCAGTCCCTTCCGACAATCATCAACCCGACAGAGACAATGGATGGAGCTATCTTAAGCGGTAACTGTGTATCTGCTTGCGATAAGAACACATCCTACCATCACTTAAACAACCCGGTTATCAAATCCTTATTTGATCAGCACGGAAAGACATTAAACTTCGTAGGCGTTATCATTACAAATGAGAACGTATACCTGGCAGATAAGATGCGTTCCTCTGACTGGACTTCCAAGCTCTGCAAGTGGTTAGACGTTGACGGCGCTATCGTTTCCCAGGAGGGATTCGGAAACCCGGATACAGACCTTATCATGAACTGCAAGAAGATCGAGGGCCAGGGCGTTAAGACTGTTATCATCACAGACGAGTACGCAGGACGCGATGGCGCTTCCCAGTCCTTAGCAGATGCAGATGCAGCAGCAGACGCAGTTGTTACAGGCGGAAACGCAAACATGGTAATTACTCTGGAGCCGAAGGACAAGGTTATCGGATATCCAGAAGTAGCAGACATTATTGCCGGAGGCTTCGACGGAAGCTTACAGGCAGACGGATCCATCGTAGCAGAGCTTCAGGTTGTTACAGGAGCTACTAACGAGATGGGCTTCAATAAGTTAAGCGCCAGATAGGAGGAAATCATGGGAAAACTGAAATTTGTCCATTATATTAATCAGTTTTTCGCAAATATCGGTGGCGAGGAGAAAGCTGACTATGCACCAGAGGTAAGAGATGGAGTTGTAGGTCCTGGACTTGCATTCAATCAGGCATTTGGTGAGGAAGCAGAGATTATCGCAACTGTTATCTGCGGAGACTCTTATTTCAACGAGAACGTAGACTCTGCTACAGAGACTGTTCTCAATATGATCAAAGAAAAAGGTGCAGATGGTGTTATCTGTGGACCTGCATTCAACGCTGGACGTTACGGTGTTGCCTGCGGTACAGTAGCAGCAGCTGTTAAGGAGCAGCTTGGACTTCCTGTAGTAACAGGTATGTACAAGGAGAACCCAGGTGCAGATATGTACAAGAACAAAGTATATATGTGCCCGACAAAGAACAGCGCAGCTGGTATGAGAGACGCTGTTAAGAAGATGGCTCCTTTAGCTCTTAAGCTTGTTAAGGGCGAGAAGATTGGTTCTTCCAAGGAAGACAACTACATGCCGAATGGCAAGCGTGTAAACTTCTTCGAGGATAAGCGCGGTGCAGAGCGTGCCGTTGAGATGCTTGTTAAGAAGTTAAACGGCAAAGAGTACGAGACAGAGTACCCAATGCCAAGCTTCGACCGTGTAGCTCCAGGTGCTGCAATCAAGGATATGGCTCACGCTAAGATCGCGTTAGTAACATCCGGCGGTATCGTTCCGAAGGGCAACCCGGATCACATCGAGTCCTCCAGTGCTTCCAAGTACGGACAGTACGACATCGAGGGCGTTATGGATCTGACAGAGGAGACATATGAGACAGCTCACGGTGGATACGACCCAGTATACGCTAACCAGGATGCTGACCGCGTTCTTCCTGTAGATATCGTTGAAGAGTTCATCAAGGAAGGCAAGATCGGAAGCCTCCACAAATACTTCTATACCACAGTTGGTAATGGAACAGCAGTAGCAAGTGCAAGCAAGTACGCTAAGGAAATCGGACAGAAACTGGTTGATGACCATGTTGACGCGGTTATCCTCACCTCTACCTGAGGCACCTGTACACGTTGCGGTGCAACGATGGTAAAAGGCATTGAGGCTTATGGAATTCCTGTAGTTCATATTGTAACAGTAGTTCCGATTTCACTTACAGTTGGAGCAAACAGAATTGTTCCGGCCATTGCTATTCCTCATCCACTTGGAAACCCGGCTCTTTCCCTCGAGGAAGAGAAAGATATCAGAAGAAAGATCGTTGGAAAGGCTCTGGAAGCGTTACAGACTCCGGTTGACGACCAGACGGTTTTTGAATGGAAGTAATCTGAAAGCGGAACGGTGCGCTTTCTGATGAAGATAATTTGCAGCCCCTTTCGGGGCTGCGAAGGGAGAAATTGAGATGGGCAAGATTTATGACGTAATTATCTTAGGTGCTGGTCCAGGAGGACTGGCTGCCGGTCTGTATTCCGGAAGATACCGCCTTGATACTCTCGTAATCGAGAAGGCAAAAGACGGTGGACAGATCGCAATTACAGACGAAATTGAGAATTATCCTGGACAGAAGGTAGAAGGCGAGAGCGGTCCTTCCTTAATCTCTCGTATGACACAGCAGGTTGAGAAGTTCGGCGCAGAGCGCGTGACAGATACTATCAACAAAGTTGAGTTAGAGGGTCCGGTTAAGAAGCTGTACGGAAACAAGGGCGAGTATGAGTGCAAGTGCTTAATCATCGCTACAGGTGCTTATCCGCGTCCAATCGGCTGCAAGAGAGAGGGCGAGTTCGTAGGCAAGGGAGTTTCCTTCTGCGCTACCTGTGATGCTAACTTCTTCGAGGACTTTGAGGTATTCGTAGTTGGCGGCGGAGATTCCGCTGTAGAGGAGGCTATGTACCTGACAAAGTTCGCTAGAAAAGTTACAATCATTCACAGAAGAGACGAGCTGCGCGCTGCTAAGTCTATTCAGGAGAAGGCATTCAAGAATCCGAAGCTGCACTTTATGTGGGATTCTGTTGTAGACGGACTTGAGGGAGATGAGCTCCTTTCCGCTATGACTGTTAAGAACGTAAAGACAGGCGAGATCACAAGAGTAGAGGCTGATCCGGAAGACGGAATGTTCGGCGTATTCGGTTTCATCGGATATATTCCGAGAACTGAGCTGTTTGAGGGTGTGATTGACATGGAGAACGGTTACATTAAGACCGATGACAACATGCACACCAATATCCCTGGTGTTTTTGCGGCAGGAGACGTCCGGGTTAAGGCTTTAAGACAGGTAGTAACAGCTGCTGCTGACGGAGCTATCGCTGCTCAGCAGGCAGAGAAATACATCGCAGAGATGGAGTAAAGGTTCAGTTCACATATTTTCATATGTGAATTGAACCGCTACCCAAACGTAACGCAGTGGAGTTTGGGGTTCCCATTAGTGAATGGGGAATTTGTAAGTGAAAAACAAAATAATCTAGGGAAGGTGAAAGAAAATGGTTGATTTAACAAAGGAAAACTTTGAAGAGGAAGTTTTAAAAGCAGAAGGAACCGTTTTAGTTGATTTCTATGGAGACGGCTGTGTTCCATGCCAGGCTTTAATGCCACACATTCATGCTATGGAAGATGTTTATGGAAAGGATATTAAATTCACTTCCCTGAACACTACGAAGGCTCGCCGTCTGGCTATCGGACAGAAGATTTTAGGTCTTCCGGTTATCGCTATCTACAAGGGTGGCGAGAAGATTGCAGAGTGCGTTAAGGACGATGCAACACCAGAGAACGTAGAGGCTATGATTAAGGCTAACCTGTAATCAGAAGTATATCTACGTTACATTGAAAAAACTGTTGGAAATTTTTAAAATTTTCAACAGGACAAGCTGGGCAAACAGCCTTGTTTGTGATATAATAGTTCCGCTAGAACCCACGAAAGTGGTGTCTATATAAAAAAATTAGAAGAAGGAGGAATCGGAAATGGCAATTTTAAACGGTAAAAAAACCATTATCATTGGCGACCGTGACGGAATTCCGGGCCCGGCTATTGAAGAGTGTGTTAAGACAGCCGGCGCTGAGGTTATTTATTCCTCTACGGAGTGCTTCGTCTGAACATCCGCAGGTGCCATGGATCTGGAGAACCAGAAGAGAGTTAAAGATTTCGCAGACCAGTATGGAGCAGAGAATGTAGTAGTTATTCTCGGCGCAGCAGAGGGAGAGGCAGCAGGCCTCGCTGCTGAGACTGTTACAGCAGGAGATCCAACTTTCGCAGGTCCTTTGGCAGGAGTCCAGTTGGGACTTACCGTATATCACATTTGTGAGGATGAAATTAAGGCAGAAGTAGATCCTGGTGTTTACGACGACCAGATCAGCATGATGGAGATGGTTATGGATGTTGATGACATTCACAACGAGATGTCTTCCATTCGTGATGAGTTCTGTAAATACCTCTAATTGAGTGCGCCTTCAGGCGTTCTCGGTATATTTCCCGGCGGACATTGTTCTGCCGGGAAATTCTTAAATATGGAACAAATTTTAAAACTTAAATCATATATGAGGTGAATAACATGGGCGGTTATCCTGTATTAAAAGGAGCAAGCTATGTACTTGCAGTAGTTCCGGATATGGTTCTTGAGAACGGAACAACACAGACCACAGAGAAGATTGTAAATCCTGAGTCCGAATACTTAAAGGAGCTCCCGAAGCACTTAAGAAGCTTTGAGGATGCAGTTTCCTACCTTCCGAACCAGATTTACATTGGAAACGAGAAGCCAGAGGCTTTAAGAGGAATTCAGTTCCCATTCTTCGAGACAAAGTGGGAGAATGCAAAGAGAGACGGAAAATACGGCCAGATTATGCCGCAGGACGAGTTCTACGGACTGATGCAGATCTGTGATGTATTCGAGTTAGTACACCTTGAGAAAGCTTTTGCTGCTTCCGTTAAGGAGAAATTAGCTGCTCTCAACATTCTGACAGATGAGCAGTTAGCAGTATTAGATGGAAACGAGTCTACAGAGGACGATATCAAGGCTTTAGTAGAGGGCGAGCATTCTGAGCCTCTTTACGACGGCGGAAAATTAGTAGGAGCTATCAAGAGAGCTCACGATGTTGATGTGAACCTTTCTGCTCATACTATGCTTGAGAACATCGTTGCTAAGGCATCCAGCGTACTGGCTCTGATCGAGTTAGTAAAGAAGGGCGGAGTAAATCCAGAAGAGATTGACTATGTAATCGATTGCTGTGAGGAGGCCTGCGGTGATATGAACCAGAGAGGCGGCGGAAACTTTGCTAAGGCTGCTGCTGAGGTTGCAGGTTTCACAAACGCTACTGGCTCTGACGTAAGAGGCTTCTGTGCAGGACCGGCACATGCTATCGTTCATGCAGCTGCTCTGGTACAGTCCGGTGCATTCAAGAACGTAGTTGTAACAGCTGGCGGATGTACAGCTAAGCTTGGTATGAACGCTAAGGATCACGTTAAGAAAGGTGTTCCGGTACTTGAGGACTGCGTAGCAGGCTTCTCTGTATTAATCAGCGCTAACGACGGTGTAAGCCCTGTACTTCGTACAGATATCATCGGACGTCATACAATCGGAACAGGTGCTGCTCCTCAGAACGTAATTTCTTCTCTGGTTACAGCTCCACTTGAGGCTGCTGGCCTGAAGATCCTTGATATTGATAAATATTCACCTGAGATGCAGAACCCGGATATCACAAAACCGGCAGGAGCAGGAGATGTTCCTGAGGCTAACTACAAGATGATCGCTGCATTAGGCGTAAAGAAGGGCGAGCTTCAGAGAAATGAGATCGCTTCCTTCGTAAGCGAGCACGGTATGGTTGGCTGGGCTCCGACACAGGGTCACATCCCGTCTGGTGTTCCGTACATGGGAGCATTAAGAGACGAGATCCTGGCAGGCGAGACAAAGAGAGCCATGATTATCGGAAAGGGAAGCCTCTTCCTTGGAAGAATGACAAACCTGTTCGATGGTATCTCCTTCGTAGTTGAGGCAAATGACGGTTCCGGTGCTGATGACGGACAGGCTGTAGATGAGAAGCAGATCAAGTCCATGATCGGCCAGGCTATGAAAGAATTTGCAAAGGGACTTCTGGAAGAGTAAGAAAATATCTGGAAAGGACGAAAAATTATGTCTGAAGCAAAGATTAAGAAAATGATCGCAGAGACCTTTCTGGAAGTTGCAGATGCTCTTGAGACAGGCCGTTATGGCAAAAAGGCAGTGATCGGATTTGCCTGCGAGGGCAGCGAGCACGGCCAGGAGAACATTGACAGAGCCTTTGAGCTGGCAGTAAGGAAGGGACTCACCCCTTACATGATCGAAGGGGAAGATATTCATAAAAAGATGGAGGAGCTGCTGGAATCCGGCGAGATCGACGCTGCTGTTACCATGCACTATCCATTCCCGGTAGGCGTTTCTACTGTTGGAAAAATTATCACCCCAGGAATGGGAAAAGCCATGTATCTGGCTACAACTACAGGAACTTCTGACACAGATCGTGTTTCTGCTATGGTTAAGAATGCTATCTATGGTATTATTGCAGCTAAGGCAGACGGAATCGAGAACCCGACTGTTGGTATTGCCAACATCGATGGTGCAAGACAGACAGAGAAGTACCTGCTTCAGTTAAAAGAGAATGGTTATGACATTCACTTCGCTGACTCTGCCCGTGCAGACGGCGGAATCGTAATGAGAGGAAACGACCTGTTAGGCGCTTCTGCAGACGTTATGGTTATGGATTCCCTGACAGGAAACCTGATGACAAAGATCTTCTCAGCTTACACAACAGGCGGAAGCTACGAGTCCTTAGGTTTCGGCTATGGCCCGGGAATCGGACCTGACTTTGACAAGCTGGTTATGATCGTTTCCAGAGCTTCCGGCGCTCCTGTTATTGCAGGCGCTATGGAGTTCGCTACAAACCTGATCAACCATGACTGGAAGAAGATCGTAAAGGATGAGTGGAAGAAGGCTGAGAAGGCTGGTCTTAAGTCCATCTTAGACGAGATCAAGAAGGCTAACACCAAGAAATCCGACGATGGCGATGAAGAGGTTGCTATGCCTCCGAAGGAGATCTGTACAGAGCAGATTCCAGGAATCGAGGTTATGGATCTGGAGGACGCAGTAAAGGTTCTCTGGAAGAACGGCATCTACGCTGAGAGCGGTATGGGATGTACAGGCCCAATCGTCAGAATGGCAGCTGATAAGAAGGAGAAGGCAGTAGAACTGCTTACAGCAGCTGGATATATCGGCTAATGAACGGTTAAAAAGGCAGAACGGGGAATCAGTTTTCTGCCGCTTTAGCAGAGGCCGAGTGAACTCCCGGGAAATGTTTTCTTGTTCCAATGAAAGTCACCGAAAACGTTTCCTGGAGTTCTGGCCGTGCAGTACAGGCGGAACAGATTCATGTACAGTGATGATAGCGAGGCTTTCGCAGGGAGGTGCGCGCTGGTTTACGCCACCGAGCGAAGTGTTTGAGCCGTAGGCGAGTTTTCGCGAATGGCGGATAAAAGACGCGCGAACCGAGCAGAAAACGAAGCTGGTCACTGTACATGAATCTGTTATGCTGGATACCGCACTGTTTAACTAATTTTTTTCGATTTCATTTGACAAAAAACTGAATATAGGATATAATATTATACGCTATGCAGAATGAGGAGGCAGATAGGTTGCTGGTGTGCCTCGCGGTCTTCAAAACCGTTGTGGGGAGTTAGGAGCTCCCTGGGTGGGTTCGATTCCCACCTCCTCCGTTTCTTTTCATCTGATAGTTATTTAGGAAGGATAATATAATATGGGAGAAAAACAGGAATTACTGAGAAAAATCCCTAAGATTGATGAGGTGCTGCAGGACGAGCGTCTCATTTTTTTTATGGAAAAAACACCGAGAAGCGTAGTGGTAGAGGCTGTGCGACAGCAGATTAATGAGCTGAGAAACGGTATTTTAGAGGGAAGCATTGAAGAGACAACAGGGCTGGATGAAATTGTGGAAGGGGCTTTAAAGCAGATCAGGATCCGTAAAAAGCGCAGTCTCAGACGTGTGATTAACGCTACGGGAATTGTACTGCACACAAATCTGGGCAGAGCAAATCTGTCAGATACAGCTATCGAAGGTGTCTGCGAGGCAGCTTCCCATTATTCTACCCTGGAATATGATTTAAAGAAGGGAGCCAGAGGTTCCCGCCACAGCCATGTGGAGGAAATCATCAAGCAGGTAACAGGGGCAGAGGCTGCTATGATTGTGAACAACAATGCGGCAGCGACCATGCTGTGTCTTTCTGCTATGGCGAGAGGCAAAGAAGTAATTGTGTCGAGAGGAGAGCTGGTGGAGATCGGAGGCTCTTTCCGTATTCCGGAGATTATGGAGGAGAGCGGCGCAATTTTAAGAGATATCGGAACCACCAACAAGACAAAGACTTCCGACTATGTCAATGCATATGCGGAAGGTGTGACAGGAGCTCTTTTAAAGGTTCACACCAGCAACTACAAGATTATCGGCTTTACTCAGGAAACGACGGTTTCTGAACTTGCGGAGCTGGGAAAACAGTGGGGCCTGCCGGTGATCTACGATTTAGGAAGCGGTCTTATGAACGATCTGACAGATTTCGGCGTAGACGAGCCGACGGTGCAGAGCGCGCTGCAGGACGGAGCTGATGTAGTCCTGTTCAGCGGTGATAAGCTGCTTGGAGGCCCTCAGGGAGGCGTGATCATTGGAAAGAAAGAGTACATTGATAAAATGAAAGCACATCCTCTGGCCAGAGCCTTCCGTGTGGACAAGATGACGCTGTCTGCTATGGAGGCCACCTTCTTTGAGTATTCGGATCGGACGACCTGCAGAAAGAATATTCCGATTCTGCGAATGATTACCATGACAGCCGGAGAGCTTGAGAAGAAGGCAGAAGCTCTGAAAGCAGTGCTTGAGAAGGAGACAGAGGGCTTTATTTTCCAGGTGGAGGCCTGCCAGGATCAGGTAGGCGGAGGCTCTGCGCCGGGCGTGATGCTTCCAGGCTACGCAGTTTCTGTCAGAAGTGAAAGCATGACAGAGGCTAGGATTGAGAGAGTTCTCAGAAAGGCAGAGCTCCCTGTTATCGCCCACGTGTTCCGTGATGCAGTATATCTGAATGTGCGGACCATTGAGGAGGATGAATATCCTCTGATTGCAAAAGCCCTTGGCAGCACAAAGAATTGTGATAGAGAGGATCAGGAATAATATGCAGAATGTAATCGTGGGAACCGCAGGCCATGTAGATCATGGAAAAACATGTCTGATTAAAGCCCTCAGCGGAATTGATACAGATCGTCTGAAGGAGGAGAAGAAGAGGGGAATCACCATTGAGCTGGGATTTGCCAATCTGATTGACACAGACGGAGTCCACATTGGCATTATTGACGTGCCGGGACATGAGAAATTTGTCAAAAACATGCTGGCCGGTATCGGCGGCATTGACCTGGTACTGTTAGTCATTGCTCTGGACGAGGGAGTCATGCCTCAGACAGTAGAGCATTTTGAAATCCTGAAGATGCTTCAGATCCGCCAGGGCATCGTGGTCCTCACCAAGTCTGACACAGTGGACAGCGACTGGGCGGACATGGTGGAAGAAGATGTACGAGAGCTGATCAAGGGAAGCTTTTTGGAGCAGGCGGAACTGATCCGCGTTTCTTCCTATACGGGAGAAAATATTGACGTTTTAAGACAGAAGATTGTGGCCATGGCCAAACAGGCCGGCAGACGCAGGGAGGAGAAGGAGCTGTTCCGTCTTCCCATTGACCGTGTGTTTACCATGGAAGGCTTCGGAACCGTCGTTACAGGAACTCTGGTAGAGGGAATGTGCGAGGCCGGACAGGAAGTGATGGTATATCCCCAGGAGCGTCTGCTGAAAATCCGAGGCGTACAGAGCCACGGACAGAAGGAGGAGAAGGCTTCTGCAGGCCAGAGAACGGCTATCAACCTGGCCGGTATTAAGAAGGAGGAGCTGAGCCGCGGAGAGGTTCTGGCATACCCTGGATCTCTGGTAAACAGTACCATGGTAGATGCTACCCTGCGTCTCTTTGACTCTACTCAGAGAAAGCTGAAAAATGGGGATCGCGTCCATTTAAGCTACGGCTCTGCCCAGGCCATTGGAAAGGTGATCCTGTTAGACTGTGATGTGGTGGAGGCCGGACAGGAAGCTTTAGTGCAGCTTCGGTTTGACGATCCAATCTGCGTCAAGAGAAACGATAAATTTATTATCCGTTTCTACTCCCCGGTAGAGACCTTTGGAGGAGGCACGGTATTAAATCCGGCTGCTGACAAGCACAAGAGAGGGCAGGAGTCTGTCATTGAATCTCTGAGGCTGAAAAAAACAGGAACTGATATAGAGATTCTGGAGCAGATGGTCAACGAGGAGAGCCGGAGATTTCCAGAGGCGAAGGATCTGGCAGCCTGGATGGATATGACGGTCTCAGAGGCAGAAAAGATGCTGGATACTCTGAGAAACAAGAAAAAGATTCTCCATCTGAATGACGGCAGCTTTGTAGGAAAGGCATACTGGGAGAGAGTATCCGGGCTTGCCAATGAGGTACTGGCCCATTTCCATCGGGAAAACCCGATTGTAGAGGGAATGGACCGCGAGGAGTTAAAGAGCCGCCTGGCTGAGCGGATGCATCTGCAGAGCGGAAAGAAGGCAGAGGCTCTCATGGCAGAGCTGGAGAAGCGTAAGGTGATTACCATTCAGGGAAGCATTGTATCGGTGGCTGGCTTTACTGTCAGCTATTCCGATGAGGCGTCTCAGATGATGACAGATATGGAGAACATCTACAAGAAGGCAGGCATTGAGGTTCCGTCTACCGATGAGCTGGTAGGGGCCTATAAGGACAGAAAACAGGCTAGACAGGTACTCTCTGAGCTGACTAAGAAGGGAATTCTCGTGAAAGCCGGAACTGGTGTGCTGATGCATAAAGAGCACTGGGAGCGGGCATTAGGCGTTCTGAGAGAGCATCTGGCCAGCCATCCGCAGATCACTCTGGGAGAGTTCAGGGATCTTTTGGGAACATCCAGAAAATACGCAGTGATGCTTCTTGAAACCTATGATCAGATGAAGATCACAAAGAAGATAGGAGACGCCAGGGTTCCTGGCGGAAAATAATTGGTTGTAAGGGCACAGCCCTGACAATAAATATTACATCTTTTACAAAGGGGGACATGAGTAATGAACAACAGTAACCTGTCAACAAGGCTGATTCTGGGAGCCATCCTGGGAGCAGCTGCAGCCGCTCTGGCTTTTCTTGGGAATCCGTCTAACATGGCGCTTTGTATCGCCTGCTTTATCCGCGATACGGCAGGATCCATGAAACTGCATTCAGCGGCTGTCGTACAGTACTTCAGACCTGAGGTAGTAGGTATTGTATGCGGAGCATTTTTGATTTCAATTGCAACCAAGGAATACCGGTCCACTTCCGGTTCCTCACCGATGATCCGTTTCCTGTTAGGCGTGATCATGATGATTGGTTCTCTTGTATTTTTAGGATGCCCGCTGCGTCTGCTTATCAGACTGTCAGCAGGAGACTTGAATGCGGTAGTAGCTCTTCCAGGCTTTATTCTCGGTATCTTTACAGGTACGCTTGCACTGAAGAAGGGCTTTACCCTGGGACGGGCGTATCCGACAAAGGATTCCAGCGGATACGTGCTTCCAGGAGTGCTGGTTTTCCTGTTTGTGCTCAGCCTGACAACAGCGCTGTTTGTATCCAGTGAATCTGGTCCAGGAAGCAAGCACGCTCCTGTAATCGCAGCGTTAATCGGAGGTCTTGTGTTCGGAGCAGTAGCTCAGAAAAGCCGTACCTGTTTCGCAGGAGGATTCCGTGATGTCATCCTGATGAGAAACTTTGACCTGTTAAGCGTGCTTGGCGGACTGTTCGTTGTTATGCTGGTATTTAACCTTGCAACAGGCGGTTTCAAGCTGTCCTTTGCAGGACAGCCGGTAGCTCACTCCCAGCATCTCTGGAACTTCTTAGGCATGTATGTGGTAGGCTTTGCAGCGGTACTGGCTGGTGGCTGCCCGTTAAGACAGATGGTACTGGCTGGACAGGGATCTTCTGATTCTGCAGTTACCTTCCTGGGACTTTTAGTAGGTGCTGCATTCTGCCATAACTTTGGACTGGCAGCTTCTGCAGCGGCAGCTGCCACAGAGACATCAGAGGCAGTAGTGGGAGGACCAGGACCTGCAGGAAAAGCAGCAGTTCTGATCTGTATTGCAGTGCTGTTCCTGATTGGATTTTTACCTTCCAGGGAAAAGAAGTAAAAAGGCAGCTTGGGAAACAAAAAAGGCAGAATGATAAAACAGAAAAGAGGGAAGAATCATGTATGAGGTAGATGCAAGAGGACTTTCATGCCCGGAGCCGGTTATGCTGACGGCGGATGCAATTAAAAAACATGGAAATGAGACAATCAAA
>CAUCIO010000039.1 GCA_958442925.1 uncultured Clostridium sp.
GTGTTTTAGCAGGACAGTCTGTCAATGTACTGATCTGCGGAGGTCTTGGCGGCGGAGCCCAGACAGCTCTCGATGAGGCAGGAATCCAGGTAGTTTCCGGCGCTGAGGGAAGCTGTGATGAGGCAGTGGAGGCTTACCTGAAGGGAGAACTGGTTTCCACCGGCGTGAACTGCGACCACCACGATCACGAGGAGCATGAGGAAGGCCATTCCTGCGGCGGCTGCGGCGGCGGATGCAGCGGCTGCGGCGGCGGATGTGGTTCCCAGCCACAGATTATTATGGAGGGACGCAATGCAGGAAAGCTGTGCCGGGCACACTATAAGGGTACCCTCAACGACGGAACACAGTTTGACTCCTCCTATGACAGAGGACAGCCGTTAGAATTTATCTGCGGAGTAGGACAGATGATTAAGGGCTTCGATGCAGCAGTTGTGGATATGGAGCCAGGCCAGTCTGCAGACATTCACCTGATGCCGGAGGAGGCTTACGGTATGCCGGATCCGGACGCTATTTTTACCGTGGTGATTGCACAGCTTCCAGGTGCAGAGAACCTGGAGGTAGGACAGCAGGTATATCTGTCCAACCAGTTTGGCCAGCCGTTCCCGGTTAAGGTAACAGCGAAGGACGAAACCAACATTACCTTTGACGCAAACCACGAGATGGCAGGCAAGGAGTTAAACTTCCACATTGAGCTTCTGGAAGTAGAATAAAAAACAGCACACATACAGAAAAGGGGACATGTTCCGGCAGACAGCAGGCTGGAGGATGTCTCTTTTTTATTGAAAATATCAATAAATGAATGTTTTTATTAAGAAAATCAATTTCAAATTAACTGAAAATTATGGTAATTTAATAACGAAAAAATATGAGCGGGTTTCTGCCGGGCGGAATGCGCTCGGTTTTTTTTGCAGTAAAGGCCCATTGAGGGCTGATGCATATTTCAGGAAATAAGATACGGGAGAGGAAAGAAATGTCTGAGAATGTTCAACCTACACCAGAAAACGATTCCGCACTGGCGCAGCTGGGAAATCTGACCAGGCGTGAGTTAAAGGAACTGGAAGAAAAAGAAAAAACTCCGATACAGAAGCTTCTGGAGGCTGTGATCATGGCGCTTCCTGTTTTGTGCGGAGTTATTGCACTGCTGGAATATCTGATACTTCCAGATTTATCACGAAACAAGAATCCCATGTACTACGTCTACGTGCTGATTGCACTGATAGCGGTTTATATTGGTTTTGGCCTGTTTGTTCTCCATAAAAGGGCAAAAGGAAATAAAATTTACTATGAGAAGCTCCGCTATGAAGCACCTCTGTGCTCCGCATTATTTCTGCTTCTCACATTATATGACTATCTGACCCTGAAAACAGGTATTCTGACACAGCCCTTCGTACCCTGTATGAACTTTATTATCAATGCGTTTGTATCAGATTATCCGAAGCTGATTGAGTGTACCCTTCATACGCTGAGGCTCCTCATGATTGGCTACTGCATCGGCGTCAGCCTGGGGCTGGTAACAGGAATTACCTGCGGCTACTCTAAAAAGGTACGCTACTGGGTGGATCCGGTGATTAAATTCCTGGGACCGATTCCCACCTCCACCTGGATTCCGGTTATCATGGTAATTGCCAGCTCCTTATTTGCCGGAGCCGTCTTCATCATTGCGCTGGGTTCCTGGTTTGCAGTTACAGTTGCTTCGCTGACCGGTATTTCTAATGTGGACAAAGACTTTTTTGAGGCTGCCAAAACGCTGGGAGCCAGCAAAAGACAGCTTGTGTTCCGGGTAGCGATTCCACATGCCATGCCGTCGATTCTTCAGGGCTGCACTCAGGCCATGAGTTCCTCCTGTGTAGCTATTATGATCGCCGAGATGCTGGGTGTAAAGGCAGGACTTGGATGGTATATGACATGGCAGACAGGATGGGCAAGCTATGACAAGGTATTTGCAGCGCTGTTTGTGATCTGCCTGATCTTTACTCTTGTTACCAAAGTGCTTGAGAGGATTAAGCGTCATGTACTTCGCTGGCAGAATGGAGTTGAAAAATAATGGAAAATAGAAAAGTTACATTAAAGCTTGACAATGTAAGCAAGGTGTTCGCAAAGGTAGAGAGCGATGACGTAACCCATGCGCTGTATGATATTAATGCTTCCATGGAAAGCGGAGAGTTTATTTCTCTGGTAGGCCCTTCGGGATGCGGAAAATCCACGATTCTCCGCCTGGTGGCAGGACTGATTATGCCGACTTTGGGAAAGGTTACTGTAAATGATCAGGAGATTGAGGGCCCGGATCCAAACCGGGGCATGGTATTTCAGAAACCGACTCTGTTTCCGTGGCTGACAGTAGAGAAAAATATCGGCTTCAGCCTGGAAATGCAGGGAAAGCTGAAGGGAAATGAGCACAAGGTTCAGAGAATGCTTCAAGTCATCGGTCTGGAACAGTTTAAGGACGACTATCCGGGACAGCTTTCAGGCGGTATGGCCCAGAGAGTAGCTCTGGTCCGTTCCCTGATCAATGAGCCGGAGATCCTTCTGTTAGACGAGCCCTTAGGAGCGCTGGATGCCTTCACACGTATGAATATGCAGGATGAGATTCTAAGCATGTGGGCAGATACGAAACAGCTGGCCCTGATGGTGACGCATGATGTGGACGAGGCCATCTATATGGGAACCCGGGTGCTGGTAATGGACGCAAATCCGGGACGCATTGTGGCTGACATCAAAATAGACGAGGAATTTCCAAGAGACCGTTCCTCCGCACAGTTTGTGGAGTACAGAAATGAAATTCTCAATACCCTTCACTTTGGAGGAAAGCGTCAGTAGATTACTATGTATTTGAAATCGCACCGCGATTTTAGATAAAATTATAAAGGAGAGAGGAAACGATGAAGAAGAAACTTACAGCATCATTACTGGCTTTAACACTGGCATGCAGCATGACAGCATGCGGTACAAAGACAGAGGAGAAGCCACAGGAAACAGAGCCGAAGCAGGGAATTGCCGGAGATACAAATAATGACGGCCAGATCGACATGGGCGTTGATGAGGACGTAAAGGTAGAGCAGGAGAACACAACAGAGCATATGGATTCCTTCGAGGCATCTACTTCCGGAAAATGGGAGGCTATGTTTACTCCGGTTGATATTGAGGGACGCGCCATTGATATGGCAGACTTCGATCTGACACCTACAGCAGAAGAGTTAGAGGCTATGAAGAAAGAGCCTGCATACGGACAGAAGATCCTCTACTACATGGCAGACGGATGTACAGCTGGACCTACAGTTGCTGCCCATCTTGGATATTATGAGGAAGCCGGACTGGAGTCAGAGGGAGTGAAGGGTAACTCCTATACAGAGGCTCTGGGAAGCAACCAGGCAACTGTTGCAGTAGGCCACATTGCAACCATGCTGGTTCCGATTACAAACAACGTAGATCTTACTTTCGTAGGCGGCGCTCATATTGGTTGCAAGTCCTTATACGTATTAGCTGACAGCGAGTACAACACAACAGAGGATCTGAAGGGAACTGCTATTTCTGCTCCTAACGGAATCGGTAAGTCTGACTACAACATCACATGCCTGCTTCTGGATGCTGACGGCATCAATCCGCAGGAGGATGTAAACATTACTGCAGTATCTGCAGACGCCTGCCTGAAGGCAATGGCAAACGGAGAGATTTCCGCAGCCCTGCTTTCCGATACATTTGCTTACGGCTTAGTAAAGGACGGCACACTGAAATGTGTACGTTCCCTGCTGGATGAGGACTTCCAGGATGAGAACTGCTGCGTTATTGCCATGAACCGTACTTTCGTAAAAGAGAATCCGGTAATTGCAAAGAAGGTGACACAGGCAGTTCAGAAGGCACATGCCTACATGCGTGACAACCCGGAGGAGGCTACACAGATGCTTCTGGACCAGGGCTGGAACGGAGGAAGCTACGAGATGAACGTTATGCTTAACAACTCCCTTCAGTTTGGTCTGGACCAGGATTTCACAGAGGTTTCCCTGAGAGACGTGGTAGAGAGATATGTAAGACTGGGCCTGATTCAGAACATGGATGATGTAGATGAGATCATGTCCATTGCGTGGACACCGGTTTTAGACTAGGATAAATGCAAAGAAAAAAGTTTTTACGTTCCACTGAAAGTCACTAAAAACTTTTTCTTTGCAAAACAGGTGAACGCTTCAGAGGAAAATTTTCTTGTTCCACCGAAAGTCACCGAAAATGGATGTACGAGGAAAAAATTTTCTTGTTCCATTTAAAGTCACCGAAAATTTTTCCTCGTACATGGGCGGTGCTTTGCTGGAAAGAGGAAGGTTATTCCTCGTACATAGGCGGGAGCCTGTTGGAGAAGGTACAAAGGGAGTGTTTTTCCTTGTACATAAAAGGGATTTGGGCGGATATGGAGTTTTGTCCGCTCAGGGGTATGAAAAAGAGTAGATATACAGCTGTATGAGTGGTGCAGCAAAATGTCAGGAGAATTCCCATCGGCTCGTGCGGTGGGAATTTTTCTGTTCCGACAAGCATGTGCGTTCTGCCATGCAGGAGGAGTGCTGAAATGGCAGGCGGATGGTTTTACAAGACTGGATTAGCAGGGGACAGGACAGAATGAAAACGATTTTAATTGCAGATGACAATGCTCAGATTATTGAGGTTTTAAAACAGTATGCGGTGAAGGAAGGATACCAGGTGTTTACGGCCTGTGACGGCTCAGAGACGCTGGAGGAATTTTATAAGAGAACGTATGACGCGGTTTTGCTGGATGTCATGATGCCGGCCCCGGATGGCTTTGAGGTCTGCAGGAAGATAAGAGAAACTTCGATGGTGCCGATTATCATGATAACGGCCAGGGGAGAGGACTATGACCGGATTATGGGGCTGGATATAGGAGCGGACGATTATGTGGTAAAGCCGTTTTCACCTTCTGAGGTCATGGCCAGGCTCAGGGCGATCCTGAGAAGGGTGCAGAATCCTGAGACAGACAGCCCGGATCTGGTGTCTGTGGGAAGCCTGCGAATTGATCTGGGCACATTCAAGGTCTGCATCCATGACAGGGAAGCAGAGCTTACCAAAAAGGAAGTGGAAATTCTGTGGCTGCTGGCCTCTAATCCCGGTCTTGTCTTCAGCAGAGTGCAGATTCTGGATTCTGTATGGGGCATGGACTACTTTGGAGACAGCAGAACCATTGATACTCATATTAAGCGCCTGAGAGCCAAAACAGAGAAATATCCCCACCCAGACTGGAATATTGCGACAGTGCGGGGCGTCGGCTACAAGTTTGAGGTGACTCATGAGTCAAATCACCAGAAAGCTGTTTCTATACTTTGTCATTGTATCCCTGGTTCTGGCTGGTACGGCCTTTGCAGGTTTTTACGGCACATTCCGCTATTATTCCTATCAGGAATACAACCGTGAGCTGCAGGACCGGGCGGAGGTGATAAGGGCCAGACTGGAACATTTTATGCGGGACTGTAATGGAGCGCAGGAGCTGAGCGCCTATATTAAGGTGCTGGACGATGTTACGCTGGCAGACGCCTACTTTATCAGCAGGGAAGGAGAAACCTTTACCTGCCCCTGTCCCTGCAGAACAACTGTAAAGATTGAAAAAAAGCCATCTGCCCAGGTGGAGCAGTTTGCACAGCAGGTATTTGAATCCGGCCAATATATGCAGGTGAAGGATGCGAAAAGAGATTATGTAGGAATTCCGGTGAGAGAAGGTGCGGAGACGACGGCAGTAGTTGTGATTGTGGACACGTTTGAAGTGGATCGCGGAAGCTTTCTGATGGCTGTGGCCAGTCTTCTTGGCTGCCTGGCAGCTGCCTCTCTTCTGGCGTCAGCAGTTGCCAGAAATATGGCCCGGAAGTTTATGGAGCCGATTCACAGAATTGCCTTTGCTGTGTCAGAGCTGGCCTGCGGGAATTACCATGTTAAAACAGAGGTAAGGGATCAGAATGAAATAGGAAATCTGGCAAGACAGACGGATCTTCTGGCAGAAAAGCTGGAGGAGACAGATAAGGAAAGGGCCCGCATGGAGCAGATGCAGAAGGACTACATTGCCAACCTTTCCCATGAGCTGCGCACGCCGGTGACAGTCATCCGAAGCTCTATGGAAGCGCTGTACGACGGAATGGTGCCGGAAGAAAAGGTGAAGGAATACCAGAAGCAGATGCTTTCCGAAACCATATCCCTGCAGCGCCTGATTAACGATATGCTGGAGCTGTCCCGGCTGGAAAACAAGGATTTTCCGATTTCCAGGGAACTGCTTGATCTGCGTACCGTTCTGGAGGATGCGGCCCGTTCGGTCCGCATGCTGGCCAGGGAAAAGCGGATTCAGGTAAAGCTGGCTATCCCAGAGAAGGAGCTGCCCTTTGAAGGCGATTATGGAAGACTGAAACAGATGTTTTTAGCTGTCCTTGACAACAGTGTGAAATACTCAGATCCGGATAAGACCATCCGGGTTCAGATTACAGTAAAGTCAGATGATTATTATATTGTCATTGAGGATGAAGGATGTGGAATCGCCAGGGACAAAATTTCCCGCATCTTCGATAAATTTTACCGCCTTTCCAAGGAACGCGCCCCTGGAACAGGGCTGGGAATGGTGATTGTCAAAAGCATTGCAGACAGACATCAGATTGATATCCGCATTCAGAGTGAAGAAGGGAAGGGAACCAGAATTACATTTATAGTTCCTGTCTATAAGAGGTATTAAAAAAACCAATCACAAATGTCACCAGAATGCCACATTTCTTTTGTACAATAAGTTCCGTCAGCTTCCGGAATCAAGCAGAAAACAGGACTGATTCAGGGCTGCTGCACTAAGGGAAAGGAAAGGAAAAAAACAATGGAAAAGAAAACAAGTAAAAACAGTCTGATTCTGGCAGGAGCAGGAATGGTACATGCTGCTGCCCTGCTTCTTACAGTAAAAGTTATTGCACCGGTATGTACCGGAATGGTAGAGACAGCAGCAGGAAAAAAGATTCCCATGAAATGCCACTATACAAGTGCTGCATTAGTATTTCTGGCTGTGATTCTTCTGGTGAACGCAGTGATGTGTGCAGTCAGAAAGGAAATGACAGTATTTGGAGCCATTGCCGCAACAGCTTCTGTGCTGGCGATTCTGACACTGAATTCCTCTGTGGGAATCGGTATCTGCATGAACCCGGAAATGGCGTGTAACTTTACTGCACCGTTTGTAAAAGTGCTGGGAGCTGCCGGTGTGGTACTGGGCGTTATTGCTGTCTATTTAGGAGTAAAAGAGACAAAATAGAAGATAAGAGGTTCAGCAATGAAAAGCGATAGAAAATTAAGCACTCTGAACATGGCGGTGCAGAATTTAAAGGCAAAGAAAGCCCGTACCGCGTTTATGATGTTCTTTGTCATTTTAATGTCAGCAACCGTATTTTTCAGTACGATTCTGATGAATAACCTGAAGCAGGGCATTAAAAGTACGACAGAGCGGGCCGGAGCCGATATGATTGTGATTCCGGACGAGGGAACCGAGGACATCAGGGATTCCCTGTTTGCCGGTACCCCCTGTTCCATTTTCTTTGACAAGGAATGGAAGGAAGCCGTAGAGCAGGTAGAAGGTGTGGAGCGCGTCTCCGGCCAGCTGTATGTAGGAACCCTGTCTGCCTCCTGCTGTGATCTGCCAGTGCAGATGGTGGCCTTTGATCCGGAAACAGATTTTGTGGTTCAGCCCTGGCTGCAGAACCAGAATGCAGTGAAGCTTGAAAAGGGACAGGTTCTGGTAGGAAGCAGGGTAGAGGCTGAGCCTGGAGATATGATTCAGTTCTATTTGACAGAGTTTGAAGTAGCCGGAAAGCTGGAGCCGACGGGCATGGGCTATGACGGTTCCGTGTTCATGACCTTTGAGACACTTTACGAATTGAAAGATTCTGTCACAGCCCAGGCGACTCTGCCCATGGATGAGATTGAAAATAAGCTGTCCATGCTGATGGTAGATGTCAATGATGAGATTCGTGACGTGGATCTGATTCGATTAAGGCTGGAAGTGGCCAAGTGCGGTCCGGAAGGCCAGAAGATGTATGCAGGCACAACAGACGAGCTGTTAAGCGGAATTTCCGCCCAGGTGAAAAAGCTGGCCGGATATGGAAATGTGTTGATCTACATTTCACTGATTTCCACTGCCCTGGCTCTGATCAGTATTTTCGTCATTACCATCAATGAGAGAAGATATGAATTTGGAGTTCTGTACGCTCTGGGAGCAAAAAAGAGCCAGATGAGAAATATCATTTTATCAGAAGCGCTGATGATCAGCGGAATCGGCGGAGTAACAGGAACACTCCTTACATACGGTGTGGTAGCTGCCTTTAAGGATGTCATCAGTGTGAAGCTGGATATACCTGTCCTGGATATGAGCCTGGCACAGACCATGCCGGTAGCAGCCATCTGCATTGGAATTGCCCTGTTTACGGGAATCATCGCAGCCGTATGCTCTGCCTACCAAATCAGCAAGGGCGAGGTATACCGCCTGCTCAGGGAGAATGAATAGATGATAAAGGTTGAAAATTTAACAAAAAAATTTACCAGAAATGACAGAGATTTCGATGCAGTCAGAAATGTATCCCTGGAAGTGAAAAAGGGTGAATTTGCAGCGATAATCGGCCATTCAGGAAGCGGAAAGACAACCCTGTTCAATATGATCGCAGGCCTGATTGCCCCGCTCTCCGGAAAGATTTATATTGACGGATCTGAAATTACAGCCATGTCGGAAAACGAAAAAGCCGTATTCCGGAACCAAAATATGGGCTATGTGCTTCAGGGGCAGAGTCTTTTAAATAACTTTACGATTCTGGACAATATCTGTATGCCGGCCTACCTGTCTTCCAATGCGAAGGAATTCAGGGAGAGGGCTCTGGAGCTGCTGAAGCAGATTGGACTGGAGGAGTTTTCCAAGGAATACCCCTCCAATCTGTCAGGAGGAGAAATCAGAAGAGTGTCCATTGTACGGGCCATGCTGAATCAGCCTAAGGTCATACTGGCCGATGAGCCTACCAGCAACCTGGATCCGGAAAACTCACATAAGGTGATGCAGATGTTAAAGGACATCAGCGCACAGGGTACGACTGTCATCCTCAGTACCCATGAGCTGGAGTATTTAAGCTATGTGGACACTGTATTTAAAATGAATCAGGGAATGTTGGAGAAGTAGGGGAGAAGCCCGGTGGAATTGTATCTGCCGGGCTTTTTTATATAGGAAAGAGGGGGAAATGGTTTAGGAAGGCCAGTAAATGTGATATGATAAAGGGAGATTATCTGGAGGAAAAAGCAGAATGGAACAGGAAAAAATTCTTCAACTGCAGCAGGGCCTGACAACGGCCTTTATTAATCAGACGGTTTCATCCAATCTGGCTTATAAGCCGCAATTTATCTCGAATAACTACAGGGAAGGCAGAAAGGTATTCTCATCCATTGAGAATGAGCTTTTATCTTGTGAAGAATTCTCCATCAGTGTGGCATTTATTACCATGGGAGGTATCACGCCTCTGCTCCAGACACTGAGAGAGCTGGAGTGCCGTGGGATTCCCGGACGAATTCTCACGACAGATTATCTGGTATTCAGCGATCCGAAGGCCCTTCGTATCCTTGCCAACTTTAAAAATATTGAGCTGAAAATGTTCATGACAGAGAACGCAAAAGAAGGATTTCACACAAAAGGATATATTTTCAAGAAAAAAGAAATATATCGAATGATTGTGGGAAGTTCCAATATGACTCTCAGCGCTCTGACTAAAAACCGTGAATGGAACACCAAAATCGTATCGACCGACCAGGGAGAGTATGCACAGAATCTGGTATCTGAGTTTGAGCAGCTCTGGAACGCAGAAGAGTCTCTGGCATTTGAACAGTTTATTGAGTCGTATACAAAGCTCTACACAAAAAATAAGCTCATTAAAAAGCAAAGAGAAACGGCCAGACAGGAAGAGATCCCATCTTTAGAGATGTATCGTTTACAGCCGAACTCAATGCAGGTTGGTTTTATTAACAATCTGCGTACCATACATGAAGCTGGTGAGGAAAGGGCACTTTTGATTTCTGCAACCGGAACGGGAAAAACATATGCTTCTGCCTTTGCAGCCAGAGAATTGGAATTTAAGAGAGTGCTCTTTCTGGTGCATCGCCACCAGATCGCAAAGCAGGCATTAAAATCATATCGCAAGGTATTTGGCGGACAGGCTTCTATGGGAATGGTCACTGGAAACCGACAGGATTATGATGCAGATATTGTATTTGCCACGGTGCAGACACTTAGTAAGGACGAAACATTGCAGAGGTATCAAAAGGATACCTGGGATTTGATTATTATAGATGAAGCTCACCACAGCTCTGCTGGCAGCTATAAAAAAGTTATGGATTATTTTACACCGAAGCTTTGGCTGGGAATGACGGCTACGCCGGACAAGCGTGACGATAATCTGGAGGGAAAAAATATTTATGAAATTTTTAACCACCAGATTGCATACGAGATTCGTCTGCAGGATGCTATGGAAGAGGACTTGCTCTGCCCGTTCCACTACTTCGGAATTACCGACTTAGAGGTGGTTTCAGATGAAGGAAAAACAGCAGAGGAGAAAGTGGAAGGCTTTCGTTATCTGACATCAGAGGAACGAGTTCACAATGTAATGAAACAGGCTGAGTTTTTCGGCTACAGCGGAGAGCGGGTAAAGGGACTGATCTTTTGCAGCCGGATTGATGAGGCAAGGGAACTATCCAGGAAATTTAATGAAAAGGGATGGAGAACTCTGGTACTGAGCGGCAGCGATTCAGAGGCAGCCAGGGCAGCAGCTATTGAGCGGCTGGCTGGCGATGAATCAGAGGATGCCCTGGATTACATTTTATCTGTCGATATTTTTTCAGAAGGTGTAGATGTACCGGAAATTAATCAGGTGATTATGCTTCGTCCCACAGAGTCCCCCATTGTATTTATTCAACAGTTGGGCCGTGGACTCAGAAAGTCAGAAGAAAAAGAATATGTGGTGGTGATTGATTTTATTGGAAATTATCGAAATAATTTTATGATTCCCATAGCACTTTCCGGTGACAGAACCTATAACAAGGATAATATCCGACGCTATGTGACAGAAGGAGGGCGTGTCATTCCTGGATCCAGCACCATTCACTTTGACGAGATTTCAAGAAAGCGGATTTTTCAGGCCATTGATAATGCCAATTTTAGTGACACGAAATTAATTCGTGAAAATTACATCAATTTAAAAAATAAGTTGGGCCATATCCCAGCACTGGCAGATTTTGATAAATATGGAGAGATGGATGTACTCCGGATTTTTGACAATAAGAACCTGGGATCTTATTATCAATTTCTCGTCAAATATGAAAAAGAATATACGATTCGTTTGTCGGAGGAGGAAGCAACGGTTATAGCGTTTGTTTCACAAAAATTGGCTAGTGGAAAACGAATCCATGAGCTGGAATTATTAAAACGATTACTGGGATATCATCATGGAATTATGAGAAGTTTGCAAACATCACTGCAGGAGAATTACAACTGCTCCATAGATGATAATTGCGCTGCGAACATTATAAATGTGATGACCAATCAATTTCCAACCAGTGCAGCAAAGAAAACATATGCCAATTGTGTATTTCTGGAACAGGAGGGAGACGATTACGGTATTTCAAAATCGTTTCAGGAAATGCTGAAAAATAAAGATTTTTTTCATATGTTAAAAGAACTGATCGATTTTGGTATTGCACGCTATCAGACAAATTTCAGTATGCGGTATCAGGACACAGACTTAGTGCTGTATCAGAAATATACATACGAAGATGCCTGCCATTTATTAAATTGGGAAAAAAATGAAGTACCGTTAAATATTGGCGGTTATAAATATGACAAAAAGACAAAAACATTTCCTGTGTTTATCAATTACCATAAGCAGGAAGATATCAGTGATACTACAAAATATGAGGATCATTTTATCAACAATCAAAGACTGATTGCCATTTCAAAAAGTGGAAGGAGTCTTGATTCAGAGGATGTTCAAAATTTTCTAAAGGCAAGAGAGCGAGGGATCGCTGTCCATCTGTTTGTAAGAAAAAATAAGGATGATAAAATATCAAAAGAGTTCTATTACCTGGGGAAAATGAGTTCTACAGGCGCTGTAAAAGAATTTGTCATGCCCAATACAGACAAAACAGCAGTGGAAATTGAGTGGGCACTGGATACGCCAGTAAGAGAAGATATTTATGAATATATGATCAATGGATAAGAAAGAAGAACAGGAGAAACTATGAAAACAATCAGAGTCGTAGCAGCTATTATGATAGAGCAGGGAAAAGTATTTGCAACACAAAGAGGATATGGAGAATTTAAAGATGGATGGGAATTTCCAGGCGGAAAAATTGAACCAGAAGAAACACCAGAAGATGCAATTGTGCGCGAGATCAAAGAAGAATTAGATACCGAAGTTCAGGTAATAAAGCTGTTAGATACAGTAGAGTATGATTACCCTAATTTCCATTTATCCATGGACTGCTTCATCTGTCACATTAAATCAGGAAACTTAGTTTTAAAGGAGCATGAAGCGGCAAAATGGCTGACCAAGGATACACTTTATAGCGTCGATTGGCTGCCAGCAGACAGAGGGCTGATTCCAATGGTGGAGGAGTATTTGTAGTTTTTTGCGAAGAGGATACCGTTTTATGGGGAGTACAATAGAATATTACAATCAAAATGCGCAGAGCTTTGCAGATGGAACGGCAGCAGTGAATTTTACAGAGATTCAGAACGTGTTTCTGGAGCTGGTTCCAGAAGGCGGTTATATTCTTGATTTTGGCTGCGGTTCTGGAAGAGATACAAAGTATTTTCTGGATCAGGGATACCAGGTAGAAGCAACCGATGGTTCCGAACCATTGTGCAAACTAGCAAGCGAATATACCGGTATTTCAGTAAAACATATGTTGTTTGAAGAATTAGAAGAAATAGGAAAATATGATGGAATCTGGGCGTGTGCCTCGATCTTACATGCAAAAAAGAAGGAATTGCCAGATATTATTCGTAAAATGGGCCGGGCAGTAAAAACAGGTGGAATCATCTATACTTCATTTAAGTACGGGGAGTTTGAAGGAGAACGAAATGGAAGATATTTCACCGATCTGACAGAGGCCTCGGCGGCGGAATTGCTGGCAGGTATTCCAGAATTAAAAATCGAAAAGCAATGGATTACAGGAGATGTAAGAACCGGCAGAGGAGAGGAAAGATGGCTAAATCTGATTTTCAGAAAGCAGAGTCCCAGCTTCAGATCGATGTAGAGTATTACAATACACTGGATATTGCGGGATTTTCAAGAATGCTGAAGGATCCGTCCTACTGTTATAAATTTTATTGGCTGGAAGCTATTGTGAAGCTGATTTCAGAGGACAGGAATGAGGCTTCCTATGATGAAATTATTAATGAGATGATTTCCAATGCCTGGTATTCTGTGCTGGAATTCCATGTGCATCTCAGCGGTATTTGGGGAGACGGAGAAATAAAAGACAGCCTGGAAAAGGCAGTATTGAAATTATATAAACTAAGCGAGCTGCCAGCTAACGCATCAAAGGTGGAAATCAAAAATAAAATTGCAGAATTTGACAAAGAGCTGCATGAAGAGAAGATGGTACTGACAAAAAATGTGCCCTATAAAGCCTTGTCCGGATTTGCCAATCGATGTTCCGAGTACATTGATTTAAACAGCAGCGCCGGCAGAATGATAGCCTACTACAATAGAATCAACAGTACCGGGATGCTGCTTCCATATATCTTTGGCAGTCAAAAAGGACTGGAGAGGAAAATCATTTTTCAGGAAGCATGGATTCAGATGATTCAGGATCAGATGACTGCCATTTTAGGGTGGATTCAGTATGAAAAGGTACGATGGCTGCAGAACAATAACCCAGAAGTTCCGGGCCTTGTATATAAGATGATGCCGTTAGATGATAAAATGAGGAAACTTACTCATGTCCGCAGGCTGTGGGAGGGAATCCTGGATACAACCAGTATTACAGACGTGTTTAAGGATGAACCAATTAAAAAAGAATCCTACGATGTAGACCATTTCATTCCATGGTCATTTGTTATGAACGATGAACTGTGGAATTTAATGCCAATGGATTCCTCTCTGAATTCATCAAAAAGTAATCGTCTGCCGCAGTGGGACAGATTCTTTGCGCGTTTTGCTGAAAACCAATACATTATGTATGAACTGATTCACGGGAAAGCAGGAATAAGAAAGCTATATGGAGCCTGTTACCGCGATAACCTTCATTCTATCTGGGCCAGCCAGGAGTTATACCGGAAAGGGAACAGGAGAGAAGAGTTTTTCAGCATATTAGAGAAAAATATGCGCCCGGTTTATGATTCCGCCAGAAGGCAGGGATATGAGGTCTGGAGGATGTAGGGGGAGATAAACCGGTGATGAGACAGTACCTGCGGCACAGATTCATACAAGTGGAAGACAATCCAATATTTTCAGAATCGATGGGATATACATGATAAGAATTTTTTTTGTATGTTTATGTAAATGATAGACAGGGCATATATAACTTTGGCATAAGCTTGAGTTTCCGTAAACTGTAACTTTAAAATGAATATAGCCGTCTAAAGTGCCAATTTGCCGATTTTTTGAGAAGTTTAGAGTGGCAGTTCTGTGATTAGAGGTACTTTAATAAGCCCCGCCGGAACCGGACTTTGGGAGAGTTATTCTTTTATCTATTTAAGCAACCAGCTTAAGGCAGAGTTGACGGTATGCAGGACGTTTTGTCCGAAACCATAACCTGACGCCCTCTTTTGCATAGGACAGTATCCCGGAGATACCTTTAGTCAGCCGATAATAGCAGAAAGAGATTCTTTCTTTTATTGGATTTGCTGTCTTTATAATAGCAGCCTTATCCTTGTTGCGATTGGAGTCAGCAACGATGGCTGCCGCGAGATTATTGGTGCAACTGAAGGTATGAAAGAAGACAGGGAAAGCTGGCGTTCCTTCTTTGTATGGCTGAAAGAACGAGGCTTAACAGGAGTCCGCCTGATTATCGGAGATAAAAATCTCGGAATGCTCGAAACCATACCAGAAGTATTCCCAGATGCCCGTTATCAGCGCTGCACCGTTCATTTTTATCGGAACATTTTCTCTGCTACTTCACGTAATAAGATGAAGGCTGTAGCTATGATGTTAAAGGCCATCCATGCCCAGGAAAGCAAGGAAGCAGCACGCGAGAAAGCTCGACAGGTTGC
>CAUCIO010000040.1 GCA_958442925.1 uncultured Clostridium sp.
CAAGCATTCAAAGGTGATAGATGATAATCACATTTTTATTATTTCGGTTCCTGTACTAGATTCGGAAGAACAGGTAAAGGGAGTCTTATACGGCGTGGTGGAGGTAGAGAAGTTCCAGCTTCACCAGGGAGACAGCGGAGAAGGCCAGGGCTTTCAGGTAATTGGCCGGAACGGGGATTATATTCTGCGTGGAAATATAGATGCAGACCAGCTTCAGAGCGGCAATCTATTTGAAAATTTTGAAACTATGGACAATATAAAACTGGTACAGCCAGTGGAACAGATACAGAAGCAGATTCAGAAAGGAAAAGCCTTTCTGTCTGAGTTCTGTATGGATGGCCGCAATTATGTGATCTATTTTTCGCCCCTTGATCTGAACAGCTGGTATGCAGTTACTACGATGGATCAGGCTCAGATTCTTGACTACGTTCAGGAGATGAGGGGAACTGACATTTATCTTGTGATGGGAAAGGTGATAGGGGCTGTAGCTCTTTTATGCGGCGTTGTGTTCCTTTTCCTTATTAAAGAAAAACGGGATGCTGTTCGCATGTATCGGCAGCTGAAGGTAAATGACGACATGATCCGGGCAGCTATCGGAAAAAGCGATGTGCTGATTTTAATTTATGACCTGGGAATAAAGCAGCTGCGATGTCTGAATCCGGAATGTTCCCCGCTGCCGTTTCCTGCTGTGCTCGACAATGCGCCGGTTCAGCTGCCGGCTATGCTTCCAGGCGATGAAAATACCAGGGAGCAGGTGAGAGAGATTTTTGACTCTCTCAGTTCCATTCGCGATACGCAGCTTTTTCAGCTTGCTTTTGAGACTGGGGATATGGCTTTTCATTATCAGATTCAGGTCAGCAGCCTGGTGGATGAAAAAGATAAAGTGTTCCGGTGCATCGGCCTGGCTGAAAATATTACAGAGCAGATGGTCATGAGGCGGGAGATGGAAAACTTCCGCCAGAAAGCTGGAACTGATTACCTGACAGGTCTGTACAACAGAAGAAAAGGAACGGAATTAAAGACAGAGCTCTTGGAACATATGGATCCGGAGCAGGAAAGCCATGCCTTTATTATTATGGATCTGGATAATTTTAAGGGTCTGAACGATACTCTTGGGCATCAGATGGGAGATGCGGCGCTGCAGGATGTAGCGTCGGTTCTGCGCCGCCACTTCAGAACTTATGATATTATATGCCGTCTGGCAGGAGATGAATTTACCGTACTGATCAATAACATCCCACCGGAAATTGTATACAAAAATCTGGAAAGTCTGCTGAAAAAAATGAATCTCTCCTATCAAAACGGAGACACGGAGTTTCAGATTTCCGCCTCGGCAGGGGCAGCCATAGCTCCTTTTGACGGGCGGGATTTTCAGACGCTGTATCAAAAAGCAGATAAAGCTCTTTATGCAGCTAAAAAGAAGGGGAAGCAGACGGCGGTGATTTACAGCGAAATGCAGCAGGAGAAGAAGGAAAATGAAAGAAAAGGTTCAGGAAAAAGAGAAACAGATTTCGCGGGATCTGGTTATTAATTATCCTTCAGAGATTCTGTACCGCGCTCTGATTATGAGCACGGATGATTTTATCTATTTTTGTGATATGAAAACAGGAGTATTCCGCTATTCTCCTCAGCAGGTGGCAGAATTCGAGCTGCCCGGGGAGGTAGTGGAAAATCCAATGCCTTATTGGAAAAAAATGATTCACCCAGATGACTGGGAGAGATTTTACAAGTCCAATATGGAGCTGGGGAAAGATGGAAAAGACAGCCATCTGGTAGAGTTCAGGGCCAGAAACAGAAGCGGGGAATACGTCTGGATCAAATGCCGGGGACAGCTAATGCGGGATGAGAAAGGGGAGCCCAGCCTGTTTGCTGGAATTATGACGCTTCTTGGAAGACAGAACAAAGTGGATTCTCTTACGCAGCTTCTGAACCGCAGCGAGTTTGTCAAGGCGTTAAACCGCGGCATCGAGGAAGACATGGTGGAGCAGATGACAGTCATGGTGCTGGACGTGGACAGTTTCCGCCGGATTAACGAGGTATTCGACAGAAAATTCGGGGATCAGATGCTGAAAGATATCGGTCAGATTATCCAGGGAATTCTGCCTGGAAACGCTACTCTCTACCGGTTGGAAAATGACAGAATGGGAGTGATCCTGGAAAACGGTTCAGTAGAGGACATGAAGTCTCTGTACGGCCTGATTCAGGACACGCTGAAGCGTTTAAAAGAGTGGAGACAGAAAAAGGTAGCAGTGGGGATGTCAGGAGGCTGTGCCGCATATCCGGAAGATGGGCAGACAGTGGATGAACTGTGCAGGTATGCCGATTATGCGCTTCAATCTGCCAAAATTCATGGAAAGAACAGAATGGAGGTCTTTTCCAGGAGTATTCTGGAGGGAAAACGGCGTTCCCTGGATCTTCTGTGCAGCCTGCAGAAAGCAGTTCTCCAGAATTATGAGGGATTTTCCCTCTGCTATCAGCCTCAGGTGGATGCGAAGACGTGCCGCATGATAGGAGTGGAGGCGCTGCTGCGCTGGAAAGACGAGGAAGGAAATTCTGTCTCACCGGTAGAATTTATTCCGATTATGGAAGAGAATGGAATGATTATTCCTGTGGGAATGTGGGTGATGAACAAAGCTCTTGATACCGCAAAACGGTGGATTGAAAAAGATCCTTCCTTTACAGTAAGCGTCAATGTTTCCGCCCTGCAGCTTCTGGAGGACGGTTTTGTCGAAGCTTTAAGGCAGGTCATTGCTCAGAAAGAATTTCCATGCAGAAATCTGATTATAGAGCTGACAGAAAGCTGCACTGTAAAAAATATCCGCATTTTCCAGGAAAAGTTTGAGGAAATACGCGCTATGGGAATCAGAGTGGCTATGGATGATTTTGGAACCGGATATTCTTCCCTGGAGCTTTTAAAAACAGCCCCTGTAGATATTGTAAAGATAGACAGAGGGTTTGTGAGGGATATCCTGCACAGCACCTTTGACGCGGCGTTTATTTCTTTTGTAGTGGCCATCTGTCACGATGCTGGAATTAAGGTGTGCTTAGAAGGCGTGGAGACAGCTATGGAGCACGAATTTTTAAAAGATCGGGAACTGGACAGCTTCCAGGGCTACTATTTCGGTCGTCCTGTCCCGGAGGAAGAAATTCTGCCGCAGAAGCTGATGGATTGACTTTGGAGGAATTTTGTGCCAAAATGATAGCGCAGCTTCAGCAGAGAATACCGGCAGCTGCATAAGGAAACAGCAGTAAAATTTCAGAAAAGAAGGTAGATAGACATGACGAAGATTGATATTATTTCCGGATTCCTGGGCGCTGGAAAGACGACATTTATTAAACGCCTGATTCAGGAAGCAATTTCCGGTGAGAAAGTAGTTCTGATTGAAAACGAGTTCGGTGAGATTGGTATTGACGGTGGATTTTTAAAGGATGCAGGCATTGAGATCCGGGAGATGAACTCAGGATGTATCTGCTGCTCTCTGGTAGGAGACTTCGGAAAATCCCTGTCAGAGGTTCTTACAAAGTATGCTCCGGACCGGGTAATCATCGAGCCGTCAGGCGTAGGAAAGCTTTCCGACGTGATGAAGGCAGTAAAAGACGTGGCTTCTGAAATCGAGGTAGAATTAAACAGCGCCGTTACTGTGGCAGATGCAGGAAAGGTCCGCATGTACATGAAGAACTTCGGAGAGTTTTTCAATAACCAGATTGAACATGCAGGAACGATTGTTCTCAGCCGTACAGATCTTGCAGATCCGAAAAAGGTGCAGAAGGCAGTGGAGATGATCCGCGAGAAGAACCAGCATGCAGCGATTGTCACCACTCCTATCAGCCAGCTGTCAGGTTCTCAGCTGCTTGAGATAATCGAGAAAAAGGACGACATGATGGAGGAGCTGATGAAAGAGGCGAGGGAGCACGCCCATGAACATTGTCACGATCATGCTCATCACGAGCACCACGATCACGATCATCACCACATCCATGATGAGGAATGCAGCTGCGGCCATGATCATCACGACCATGACCACCACCATGATCATGACCACCATCACGATCATGGCGAGGGATGTACCTGCGGCTGCCACGACCATCATCATCACCATGCAGACGAGGTCTTTACAAGCTGGGGACAGGAGAATGTGACAGGTGTGGGAAGGGAGCAGCTGGAAGAAATTCTGGACGATCTGGCCTACGGCACAAAATACGGAGAGGTTTTAAGGGCCAAGGGCATGATTCCGGCTCCAGACGGAACATGGCTTCACTTTGATCTGGTTCCGGAGCAGGTGGAAATCAGAGAGGGCTCTGCCGACTACACAGGAAAGGTATGTGTAATCGGAGCTGATTTAGATGAGAAGGCTCTGGAAGAGGCTTTCAGCGCCAGATAGCAGACAGGAGGAGAACCGATGCAGGAAGAACGTATGCCACTGTTTTTGATTAACGGCTTTCTGGAAGCTGGAAAAACAGAGTTTATCCAGTTTACTATGGAGCAGGAGTATTTTAAGACAGAGGGAAAGACGCTTCTCATTGTCTGCGAGGAAGGCGAAGAGGAGTACGAGGAAGAGTTTTTAAAGGAAAACAGGACAGAGGCTGTCTATGTGGACGATTTGTCAAAGCTGACGCCGGAGTATCTGTCAGATCTGGAACTTCTCCACAACCCGGAGCGGGTGATCATGGAGTGGAACGGCATGTGGAATCTGGAAGAGCTGAAGCTTCCCGCAGACTGGGATCTGTATCAGCAGATTACGATTATCGACGGTTCCACCTTTGATCTTTATTTGAATAATATGAAGCCTCTGATCGGCGTTATGGTGAGAAACTCTGAGATGATTGTCATGAACCGCTGCGACGAGGTGGAGGATCTGGACTCCTACAGGAGGACTTTAAAGGGAATGAATCCACAGGTGGATATTATCTTTGAGGACGAAGAAGGAATGATTGAGGAAGTGACGGAAGCAGATCTTCCCTACGACGTCAACGCAGAGGTGATTGAGATTTCTCCGGAGGCTTACGGAATCTGGTATATTGACATGCTGGACAAGCCGGACCGCTACAGAGGAAAAACCGTGGAGTTTACAGCCATGGTCTTAAAGACGCCGGACTTCCCGAAGAATTACTTCGTTCCGGGCCGTATGGCCATGACCTGCTGCGAGGCAGACATGACCTTCCTGGGCTTTATGTGCAAAGCCAAGAACGCCAGACTGCTGGAGACGAAGCAGTGGGTTAAGGTAAAGGCCCGGGTAGAGTACGAGTACAGTCCGGAGTACGAGGGAGACGGCCCTATGCTTTACGCTGACTATGTAGAGCAGGCTGAACCGATTCAGGAGATCGTACAGTTTTAAAAAATAAGATTTGATACAATAAAAAAAAGGAGCGCCGCCAGCTGCTGCACATGTTTTGTGCCTGCCTGACGGCGCTCCTTTTACAGAGGCCTGGAGTCTTATCCCATAGGCGGGACTGGAGTCGGCCTGGTTCGGTCGAATACCTCCTCCACATTAAACAGATCGTCTAAATGGGTTTTAGTTGGATTTGTTTCCGGCAGATCGTAGTACATCCGGTAACCATCCAGGTTTCGGCGTCCCTGACGCATGTGATCAGCGCCAATCTGCACATAGTACTGTGTGGAATCCACATTACAGAAGTAACGGAAGCCCTTGGACTTCAGATACTGGAACCGCTCATTGCTTTCTTCATAAGGACGCCAGTCGCCGATATCGCTTCCAAAGGGGAAGAGAATAATGTCTGTACCTCCGATGAGAGGCGCTACCTCTGTGTCCCACTTATTCGTATCTGCAGTAAAGTCTTCCATGGAAATAGCTCCCATATCCCGATGTCCCCAGCTGTGGCTGGCCAGTTCGTAGCCGTCCTCTTTTAAGGCCTGGGCAACTTTGGAAGCCTGAGCTTTCTCCTCTTCATAATTGAAATCTGGATGCTCGGCCTGGTATTCTGCTGTGCCGTAGGATGCGGCAGTGCGGTAGCCGAGAATTCCGTTATAGCCGGTGAAGGCCAGGATCGCCTTGGCTCCCCGGTAGGAAAAATCAGGATGCTCTTCGATAAATTCATCTAATAAGGGAACCAGATCGTAAGCTCCTACAGATGTGCTTCCATCATCCATTTTCATCTCGCAGACTGGTTTTCCATCTTCGCCTACAATGATGCGGGAAGCGAAACCGTCTCCGTCCATGTATTCATAGTAGCACACATCGTCCTGGGACATGACGAAAGGCTGTTTTCCAGGCGGCAGCATAATATCGCCGGCTTTAAATACAGGATTTCCATTTTCGTCTGTGGTCTCATAGGCAATATCATGAAGCCTTACCAGGACAAATCCCCGGTCGTACATGGACTGAAGAATTTTCTCAAATTCGTCTTTCGTAGTCATCATCTGGTTATACCCGTTCTGTTTCCTGTCCCCGTCAAAGGCTTTGGCCGTGTCCATGATCAGAGAGTGGAAGAAAACATGGGTGATTTTGGAGGGATCGGCCCTCACCAGAGTGGACTTGATTTCCTCGTATTCAGAGACAGCTGAAATAACTTCTTCCCTGTCTTTCAACTGCTCATTTTCTGTGAGGAGAGCGATGGCTCCGTCATAGTCATAGCCTGCGGCCAGACGCTTTGCCTGGCTTAGAAGCTGCTGGAGAGCTTCCTCCTCTGTGAGAGGCTCTGTCTCCTCAGGCGTCTCTGAGGCCTGTCCTCCAGGCGCATTGGAAGAGGAGGCAGGAAGAAGAGAAGCGGGGAAGCCGCCTTTGTTCTTAAAAAAGAAAATGCCTCCGGCCAACAGAACAAGAGCCAGCACGGCTCCCAATAAAATAAGGGGCATCTAATTCTGAGAACGCCATATGCGCCTCCGGCTCCAGCCCCTTCTTCGTGAATACTGGTTCATAATCATACTCCTTTAGATGTGCTGCCAGCAGGCAGAACATATAATGTATTTTATTCATTATAACATATTTAAAAGGAACGCGCCAATAAGGTTTATTACGAATTTTGAAAGTTTTTATGACGGAAAACAGGAGAAAGTCCGCAACCTGGAATAAAGAGGCAGGTCTTTTTCATATGTTTGTGAAAGAAGATATGAAATTCGTTCGGAGGATAGGTATGAAGCGAGTTCTGGCTTTTTTGACTGCGGCGATTCTGTCAGCCATAATTCCGGCAAAGGAGATTTACGCTCAAAGTCCGGGAATTGCAGTGGAGGTCGCAGCGGCAGCTGAATCAAATGCAGCAGAGGGGCCTGCCGTTCAGGCGCCAAGCGCTATTTTAATAGAGGCGTCCACAGGGACTGTGCTCTATGAAAAAAATGCAGATGAGGCGAGAAATCCAGCCAGTGTGACGAAGATTATGACTCTTCTTCTGACCTTCGACGCGCTGAAAGCAGGAAAAATCAGTCTGACAGATCCGGTGATGACAAGCGCTCATGCCAAGTCCATGGGAGGCTCCCAGGTCTTTCTGGAAGAGGGAGAAGTACAGACAGTAGAAACCTTGATCAAGTGCATTGTCATCGCTTCGGGAAACGACGCTTCGGTAGCCATAGCGGAACATATTGCCGGGGATGAGGCTTCTTTTGTTAAACTGATGAATGAGAGAGCCAGAAGCCTCGGAATGGAACATGCAAAGTTTGAAGATTGCTGCGGTCTGACAGATTCTTCCACACACGCCATGTCGGCCAGGGATATCGCCCTGATGAGCCGGGAACTGATCACAAAATATCCGGAAATTTTCCAGTATTCTACCATCTGGATGGAAAATATTACCCATAATACAAAGCAGGGAACCAGGGAATTTGGCTTGTCCAATACTAATAAACTTTTAAAAATGGCCACAAATTTTGAGACTACAGGATTAAAGACCGGTTCTACCTCTACGGCGAAATACTGTCTGTCAGCTACCGCAAAGAAGGATGGAGTGGAACTGATTGCTGTAATATTAGCGGCTCCGGACTATAAAGCGCGGTTTGCAGACGCAGTAACCCTGTTAAATTACGGATATGCCAACTGCCGCCTGTATACTGATAAAGAGGAGGGGGAAATTCCGGAAATTCATGTGGCAGGAGGAGTCAAGGACACAGTGAAGGTAAAACTGAATGGAAGCTTTTCCTATTTAAGCACAACCGGGGAGGATTTTTCCGGGATAGAAAAGGAATGGATATTTGAGACAGATCTGAAAGCTCCTGTCCACGAGGGGGATATCGTAGGGCGCCTGGTATACCGGATAGGCGGAAAGGAGATTGGGCAGACGGATGCAGCAGCTGCAGAGGAGGTGGAAAAAGCAGGATTTCTGGATGCGCTTAAAAAAGTTCTATTTATGGTTCTGTAGTATTATTTTTTATTCGTGACAGGAAGAGAACGCAGATATTTCAAATGACGAATGAAGGAAGTAAAAGGCGGAGAAGGGATGAACTGCTATGCTCCCTGTCCGCCTTTTTAACATTTCATCAGCGCCTGAAAGGGCGCTTTTACCGGGTGCTTTTGGCAGCTTCTGAAAACTCTGTTGTCACCAGATCCTGATAGGGAACCCGCATGTTTAAAGCGCCGGCCTCCTCCAGAATATTCAGGAGCAGATCAAAGCTTTCTTCCTCAAAAATGGTATCTGTTTTCCAGGTATCCTGTTCTTTATAACGGCTGACAATGGCGGCGATGGTCTCAGTATCTGTCTCTGGGAACTGAGGGCTGATGACAGAGGCGATGTCCTTTGCTGAGTGGGAGTTTACATAGGAAAGCCCCTTCTGGACAGCATTAGTGAAAGCCTGGATGACTTCTGGACGCTCAGATAGAAAGCTTTTTTTAGCACAATAGGCAGTATATGGCACGTAGCCGGAGTCTATGCCCAGGGAAGCTACTACAAAGCCTTTCTGTTCCTGTTCCAGGGCTGTGGCGTGAGGCTCAAATTCTACGGTGTAGTCGGCGCTGTTTCCGGAAAAAGCGGCTGCCGTGAGACCGAAGTCAATACTTTTGTCAATGGACACATCTGCTTTGGGATCCAGCCCGTTTTTCTTTAAAATGAATTCAAAAATCATTTCAGGCATTCCATTTTCCCGTCCTCCAAGAACGGTTTTCCCTTTTAATTTATTCCAGCTAAAATCAGGATCCGGAGTTCTGGATACCAGGAAATTGCCGGCTCTCTGAGTGAGCTGGGCAAAATTGACGGCATAGTCCTCTGAACCTTCCTGCCGGACGTAAACGCTGGATTCTGATCCCATAAACCCAATGTCGGCGTCTCCTGAAATCAGGGCAGTCATGACTTTGTCAGCGCCTTTGCCGTTCACCAGAGTCAGGTCGATCCCCTCTTCCTCAAAATATCCCAGTTCAATGGCAGCGTACTGAGGAGCATAGAAAATAGAGTGGGCCACTTCGTTTAAGGTGACAGGGGTAAGGCCGTCCGAATCCTGAGAGCAGCCGCACAGAAAGACGGCAGCCAGAAAGAGGGAAGACGCCTTTTTGACAGCAGATAATTTCATAAAATGAAAGCCTCCTACGGAAAATTTGATACTGTCATTATATGCGGCAGGAGGGGAGATGGTGAGAGATTCAGCCATGTATCTTTCCCGCGGTTGAATTGTGATATAAATTAATAGTTTCTTTATCTTTTTACTATGGACTTCAGAACTTTAGTATGCTAAAATTAGAAACAGGAACTATATTGGTAGAGAAGGAGTTGCATCTATGAATAAAAAAATAAAGACAGAAGCAGTGGATCATCTGTTCCAGGCGATTCTGGCGCTGAAGAGCCCGGAGGAATGTTACAGCTTTTTTGAGGATGTGTGTACAGTCAATGAAATTCTTTCCTTTTCACAGCGCTATGAGGTAGCGAAGATGCTTCGGGAAAAGAGAACTTATCTGGAAATTGCGGATAAGACAGGAGCTTCCACAGCCACTATCAGCCGTGTCAACCGCTCTCTGAACTATGGAAATGATGGATATGACATGGTATTTGCACGCCTGAGCGGAGATGCGGCTCCGAAGAAAGAAAAAGAGTAGGACAGGATTATCTCCTGTCCTTTTTCGATCTCCCTTCAGAGGGAGTTTCCTGTCTCAGTTCTTCGGCAATCAGTTCAATCATCTGTTTTTTCAGATACACGTCAAAAGCCAGTTCGCACACAAAGGCGAACAGCCGTAAATATTCCCTGTCACTGTCATTTTCATGCTCTGCAAATTCCGGGAAATTTTCATCTGAAAAAGTCTCCATGGCGGAGGCAAATTTAGCCTTCACATCCTCCATCAGCCGTCCTTTCTGCTCTGCTCTCAGAGAAAAGATCTCCTCGTACAGCCGTGAGAGATCAGGCTGGGATTCAGAAGCAAAGTGACGTTCGGAAATGGGGGAGAGCAGCTGTTCAATATCCCGCAGAGAAAGCACATTTTTAAAATAATAGATAAAAATCAGAAGTAAAATGTGATTTCTGGAATATTTTTTCTTCTCCGGAGGGGGCAGAAGGTTATTTTTTGCATAATTATTGATCATGGTTTTTGTGAGAGCCTTTTCCTCCCCTGGTTTCAGAGAGGAGGCCAGATGAGTGTCCATAAAGGTCGTCACCTGATCCATGTACAGATTGATATTTGGAATATCAGCGGCATTGATCCGCGACAGGCTGTCAATAAAATTCATCAGATCATCAAGCCTCTGTTCGTTTGTCTTCATAGTTGTCACCTCGTAGTTATATTATATAGTATTCAATACTAGATGACAAGACAAAAATTTTTCTTGACTTAAATCCGATTTCGGACTAAAATAGAGCAATCAAGTCCGAAATCATACTATAAACAGGAGGAATTTTATGAGCGGAGCCAGAAAAACAGAAGATGAATACAGGCAGCTGATGCGGGAGACCGGGAGGTACGATCTGGATGGAAGCTCAGGGCAGGAACTTCGGGAATTTAACCGCCTGTATAAGCGACTGGACGATCTGTACCACAGCCTGTCTTTAAAAATGGGAATGTCGGACAGTACTTTTATGATTCTCTACACCATTGCAGAACTGGGGGACGGCTGTTCCCAGAAGGAGATCTGCGGGCAGGCATCAGTCAGCAAGCAGACCATCAATTCCTCGATCCGAAAGCTGGAAAAAGGCGGCATCATCCGCCTGGAGAAGGGCAATAGGGGGAGAGAGCTTCACATCCGCCTGACAGAGACTGGAAAACAGACTATGAGGGAGAAAATCTATCCGATTATGGAGGCAGAGGATCGGGCGTTTATTCATATGGCAGCAGAGGAACGGGCGGAATTTCTGCGGCTGAGCCGTCTGTATGTAGACGAAATGATTTGTCAGACAAGGCAGTTTTTGTCTGAGGAGGAGGATACATGAAACATATTATGCAGTTTGTCAGGCCTTACAGAGGGCTGGCAGCCCTGGCGCTTCTGTTTGTAACGCTGGATGTGCTGGGGGCGTTGATCATTCCTACAATCACAGCTGATATGATCAATGTGGGAGTAGGGAGCGGGAATCTGAATTATATCATTGAAAAAGGTCTCCTGATGCTGGCTGTGACTGTACTGTCAGGAGCCAGCGCCCTGATGGGCAGTTATCTGTCGGCAAGGCTGTCGGCTCAGATAGGAAAGGACATGCGGAACGCCCTGTACGAGAAATCCCTGGATTTTTCCATCCATGACTTTGAACAGTATGGAACGGGTTCCATGATTACGAGAATTTTAAGCGATGTGTCGGTGATTCAGCAGGCTGTGGTCTGGTGCGTTACCATGGTGCTGCCGGTTCCGGCTCTGTCTCTGATGGGAATCGTCATGGCCTTTTCCATTGATCCGTCTATGGGACTGGTGTTGGGGGGCGGCGTTGTCTTTGTGGCGCTTCTCACTGTGTTTATAAGCAAAAAGGCCGCGTCTGTATTCGGGCGTCTGCAGCGTTTTTTAGACAGGATGAATGTGGTGATGCGGGAAAATATTACAGGCGTCCGGGTGATTCGGGCCTTCAATAAAGAAGAATACGAGACAAAGCGGATGAAGAAGTCCTTTGAGGACTATGCAAAGGCTGCTGTGGAGACGAATCTTCTGTTTGCCGGTCTGGACAGCTTCTCCTTTTTTGCCATCAGTATTCTGGTAGTGGCAATTCTGTGGTTTGGAGGCAACCGGATTGGAGTCGGAACCATGGAAATCGGAGATATTACGGCTCTGACAGAATATACGATTCTGATTCTGTTTTATCTGATGATGGCTCAGATGGTTATTATCCTTTTGCCCAGGGCGAGAGTGTGCCTGGATCGGATCGGGGAGGTCCTGGATCGGGAGCCGGAGATCAGGGATGGGGCAGGAGAAAAAACGGGGGAAGATATGCAGAAAGAGCCTGCCGTTTCCTTTGAAAACGTATCTTTCCGATTTGCCGATGCAGACGAAGATACCCTGAATAATCTGACGTTTGCCTGCAGGCGGGGAGAGACTACAGCTGTCATAGGAGGCACTGGAAGCGGAAAATCTACTATTGCCAAACTTATGATGCGTTTTTATGATGCAGGTGAAGGAACGGTGAGGGTTTGCGGAAGCGATGTGAAGGGGATGAGGCAGCAGGAACTGCGGGAGCGGGTGTCCTATGTACCTCAGAAAGCATGGCTGTTTTCCGGAACTATTGCAGACAATTTAAAATACGGAAATCCAGACGCCTCAGAGAAGGAAATGCTTCACGCCCTTGCAGTGGCCCAGGCAGATTTTGTCACATCCCTGCCAGAAGGGCTTTCCGCCCATACAGCCCAAGGGGGAACGAACTTCTCAGGAGGGCAGAAGCAGCGCCTTGCCATTGCCAGAGCGCTGATGAAAAAGGCGGATCTCTACATCTTTGACGACAGCTTTTCCGCCCTGGATTTTAAGACGGACAGCGCTCTGAGAAAGGCTCTGAAAGAGGAGACGAAAGACTCTGCAGTTCTGATTATTGCTCAGAGAATCAATACGATTTTAAATGCAGACCAGATTATCGTGCTGAATGAGGGGAAGACTGCAGGAATCGGTACTCATGAGGAACTGATGGAACACTGCAGCGTATATCGGGAAATTGCAAAATCACAGATGAGAGGAGGGGAGAATTAATGGAACAGGAGAAAAGAGACGCAGGAGAAGAGCTGGAGCTGGAGGTTCCAAACCACGCCATAAAAACATTAAAGAGAATGTGGGATTCTTCCAAAGACCAGCATGCAAGACTGTATCTGGTCGGGATTTCCGTAGTATTCTACACTCTGTTTTCTATTATATCGCCGCTTTACAGCGCTCATCTGGTGGATTTTATCTGGAATGGGGTGAAGGAGGCTAAGGCGGCAGGAGAGGTGTTTTCTTTTAGCTGGGAATCGGGCGGACTGCAGCTGCTTATTATGTTTTCCCTTTACTTTATTAGCTGGCTGTTTTACACAGCGCAGAATTTTCTCATGGCTGGTTTTGCAGAAAGGATGAATTTAAGGTTCAGAGAGCAGATAAGCCGTAAGCTTTCAAAGCTTCCTCTGTCCTACTTTGACGGACACCAGCCGGGAGAGATTTTAAGCAGAGCAGTGAATGATCTTGATAAAGTGTCGGAAGCTCTTCAGACAGGGCTTTTAAAGCTGTTTACTTCGGTGGGCCTGGTAGCAGGCTCCCTTCTCATCATGTTTTTGTACCACGTGCCTCTGACGGTTATATTCCTGATTTTTACAGGACTTTCCATGGTTTTGACAAATTTCTTTACAGGAAAGACATTAAAAACATCCGCCAGACGCCAGAGGGCTTTAAGCAGGCTGACCAGCTGCGTAGAGGAGAGCATGAGCGGCCGCGTGATTATCAAGGCTTTTAACAGGGAAGAGGAAAGCCGCCAGGAAATCCGTCAGGCATCGGAGCAGCTGGCGGAGGCAGCGGGACAGGCGGATTTTCTGACTCAGGCCATCAATCCGGCTATCCGATTTGTGAACCGGGTGGGGCAGGTGCTGATTGCGGCGATAGGCGGAAAACTTCTTATAGACGGAATCATGACTGTGGGAGCTATTCAGGCCTTTTTACAGTATGTATACCAGGCAGCGGAGCCGCTGACAGAGGTTTCCTATATGATTAATTCCATGCAGTCGGCGCTGGCTTCTGTGGAACACGTATATCAGATGTTAGATGAAGAAGAGATAAGTCTTGAGCCGGAACAGCCAAAGACTGTAAAAGAGGCGGAAGGAAGCGTAGTGTTTGAGCAGGTACAGTTTGGGTATGATCCAGAACGCCCTCTCATGAAGAATCTGAGTTTTACGGCAAAGCCAGGGCAGAAAATTGCCATTGTGGGAAATACGGGGGCAGGAAAAACAACTCTGATCAACCTTTTGATGCGGTTTTATGAGGTAAACGGCGGACAGATTTTTCTGGACGGTGTGGACACGTCTCATATGACAAGAGCGGATCTCAGGCGGAATTTTGGAATGGTGCTGCAGGACACCTGGCTGTTCGGAGGAACCATTGCAGAAAATATCGCTTACGGAAGGCCTGAGGCTTCCAGGGAAGAGATTACAGCTGCCGCAAAAGCAGCGTATGCAGACTTTTTTATCAGGACTATGCCGCAGGGATATGATACGGTTCTGGACAATGAGGCGGAGACGATTTCAGCCGGCCAGAGACAGCTGCTTACCATTGCCAGAGTAATGCTCTGCAGTCCGCCGGTGCTGATTCTGGATGAGGCCACCTCCAGCGTGGATACCAGAACGGAGATGGCCATTGGAAAGGCGATGCAGACTCTTATGAAGAACAGGACCAGCTTTGTAATTGCCCACCGTCTGTCTACCATCGTAGATGCAGATTTAATCCTGGTAATGAAAGATGGCGATATTATTGAGCAGGGAAACCACAGAGAGCTTCTGAAGGCAGGAGGGGCTTACGCAGAGCTTTATAACAGCCAGTTCGCATAGAGAAAGCAGGGAAAA
>CAUCIO010000041.1 GCA_958442925.1 uncultured Clostridium sp.
CAAGCGGGATCACTCCGACGCTGATCTGGTGGCCGGCATTCCAGATTCCGGTATCGCCCATGCAGTAGGATATGCCAACGCGTCCGGTATCCCCTTCGCCCGTCCATTTATTAAATATACGCCTACCTGGCCCCGTTCCTTCATGCCGGCCAATCAGAATCAGAGAAGCCTGATCGCCCGCATGAAGCTGATTCCGGTAGACTCCTTAATCCGAAATAAAAGCCTGCTTTTAATTGACGATTCCATTGTACGCGGAACACAGCTGGGTGAAACCACAGAGTTTTTATATGAAAGCGGCGCCAAGGCGGTTCATATCCGTCCGGCCTGCCCGCCATTAATGTTTGGATGCAAATATCTGAACTTCTCCCGTTCCAACTCTGAGATGGATCTGATCACCCGGCGAATTATCAAAGAGCGCGAGGGAGACAATGTTTCTGAAGAACTGTTAGCCGATTATGCAAATCCGGACAGTAAAAATTACAAAGAGATGGTAGAAGAAATCCGCAAAAAACTGAACTTTACAACGCTTCAGTTCCACCGTCTGGACGATCTGGTGGAATCCATCGGAATTTCCCCCTGCAAACTCTGTACCTACTGCTGGAGCGGAAAGGAATAGCACAGAAAAACGCATGGAAATCAATTACGATTACTATCGAATCTTTTACTATGTAGCCAAATACAAGAGCTTCACCCAGGCGGCCCATGCCTTGCTGAATAACCAGCCTAATATTACCCGTTCCATGAACAATCTGGAAAATCAGCTGGGCTGTCAGCTGTTCATCCGCTCAAATCGGGGCGTGGAGCTTACACCGGAAGGAGAGCGCCTGTTTTCCCATGTCTCTGTGGCTTACCAGCATCTTCAGGCAGCAGAAATGGAACTGGGGCAGAACCGTGAGCTCCAGAGCGGAAGCGTCTCTGTGGGTATCAGCGGCAGCGCTCTCCACGAAGTCCTTCTGCCGAATCTGCCCCGGTTTCGCAGCCTCTTCCCCGGAATCAGGCTGCGGCTGATATCTGCCGGAAAAGCTCAGGCCATCCCGCTTCTTAAAAAAGAGCGCATTGACTTTGCCCTGTCCACTCTGGCAGAGGAGGAAAGAGAAACAGAGCCCCCTTTCAGGGAAACTCCCCTGAAAGAATTCAGGGAAATTCTCATCGGAGGCAAAAAATACAGCTTTTTAAGCGAGCATCCCAGACATCTGGCCGAACTCTCCGGCTTTCCTCTCATAACGCTGGGAAAAACTGCCGGATCCTTTGAAGATTACCGCTCCCTCTATCAGAGTCTGGGGCTCTCTCTGATTTCCGATATGGAGGCGGCTTCTGCAGAGCAGCTGCTTGCGCTTGTACAGGCTGGCTTAGGACTGGGCTTTCTTTCTGAGCATCTGGCGGAAACTGCCTTGTCTTCCGGTTCTGTTTTTCGGATTCCGCTGGCTGAGAAGCTGCCTGTCAGGCGTTGCAGTTTAATCGAAGACTCCAGCCGTTCCCTGAGCCAGCCTGCTGCTCAGCTGATAAAGCTGCTGCTTGATCAAAATAAAACAGAATAACAAAGAAAGGGCGCGTGAAAAACTTTCGCTTTTTCACGCGCCCTTTCTTTGCTTTCAGGTAATTAAGGCCGAATTATCAGCCTTGAAATCTTAGGCTTTTGGACCTGCGTTCTTAATTTCCTCAGGCATATCCGGGTACTTCTTGTCGAAGTTATCCTTAAACATCTTAGCTAACTTTGCAGCAGCCTCGTCATAGGCAGCCTTGTCAGCCCATGTATCTCTTGGATTCATAATCTCAGCCGGAGCGCCTGGGCAGGACTGCGGAACATCTACGTTAAATACGTCGTCATGCTTGTACTCTGCCTTCTCCAGCTCACCGTTTAATGCAGCTGTAACCATGGCTCTTGTGTAGGACAGCTTCATTCTGCTTCCCACTCCGTAAGGACCGCCTGTCCAGCCTGTATTTACAAGGTAAACCTTGGTATTGTACTTTCTGATTCTCTCACCTAACATCTCTGCGTATACAGATGGATTTAACGGCATGAACGGCTCGCCGAACAGGGTGCTGAAGGTCGGCTGCGGCTCCTTGATTCCGCGCTCTGTACCGGCTAACTTGGATGTGAAGCCTGTTACAAAGTGGTACATAGCTGCATTTTCATCCAGTCTGGAGATTGGAGGAAGCACACCAAACGCATCAGCTGTCAGGAAAATAACTACCTTCGGAACGCCTCCTACGCCTGGAATCTGAGCGTTGTCAATGTAGGTAATCGGGTAACCTACACGTGTATTCTCTGTGATGGAATCATCGTCGTAGTCTGGAATTCTGGTCTCCGGATCAATCACTACGTTCTCTACCTCGCTGCCGAAACGGATAGCGTTGTAGATCTCCGGCTCGTTCTTCGGATCCAGGTTAATACATTTTGCGTAGCAGCCTCCTTCAAAGTTGAATACGCCGTTGTCGCACCAGCCGTGCTCGTCATCTCCAATCAGCTTTCTGCCCGGATCTGCAGACAGAGTTGTCTTTCCTGTTCCGGAAAGTCCAAAGAAAATAGCTGTCTCATGAGTCTCAGGATCCATGTTTGCGGAGCAGTGCATCGGAAGCACGTTCTCCTCAACCGGCATTAAGTAGTTCATAACGGAGAATACAGATTTCTTAATCTCTCCGGAGTACTGGGAACCGGCAATCAGAACGATCTTCTCCTGGAAGTTTACGATAATAGCAGCTTCAGAATGTGTTCCGTCTACTGCCGGATCACAGGTGAAGCCAGGAGCTACTACCAGTGTAAAATCTGCTGCTCCGTAGTTCTCCAGCTCCTCTGCTGTCGGTCTGATTAACAGCTGATGGATGAACAGGTTCTGGCTTGCGAACTCATTGACAACCATAAACTTTCTGGTGTACTTCTTATCAGCGCCTGCAAAGCCCTGGAACACGTATAATTCCTTATCTGCCAGGTATGCGAACATTTTATTTTTAATAGACTGGTAGGCATCTTCAGAGATAGCAACATTTACGTCTCCCCAGGCAATCTTATCATGTACGTCCTTTGTGTCCACGATAAACTTATCTTTCGGTGAGCGGCCTGTGTATTTGCCTGTGGTAACAGAAAGGGCACCTGTATTTGTAAGCACGCCCTCACCGCGGCGAAGAGCCTCCTCTACCAGGCGGGCAGGGTTTAAATTGTAGTGAATCTTGCCTGTGGTGTTCTGAATTCCAATCATTTCTAAGCTGTGGTTTTCTTTCATGAAATTGCCTCCTGTCAGTTATAATTTTTTACCTATAGATTATATATTACACTTATTATGCGACATCTGTAAAATATATTTTTTATATTTTAATCATATCATTTTAATATATCAATAGAGAATTCCCTGTAAATCGAAAAATAGCCGCCACAGAACTCTCTGCAGCGGCTGTCACCACCATTTTATCAAAGGATATTCCGGCGCATCACAGCGTCGATTCTCTCTTTATCAAGGCTTCTGATAACTTCTACAGCCATCTTTACTGTAGCATCAATATCTTCCATAGCGCAGAAGTTATAGTGGGTGTGTACGTACCGGGATGGAATTCCCAGCACCAGAACAGGAACTGCTTTTCCTGTCAGGCTGATTTTGCCTGCATTGGTGCTGCCTCCCCGTCTTACGGCATCCTGATATTTGATTCCGCATTTTTCTCCGATTTCCTGAGCCAGACGGATAAATTCAGGATTTGACACGTAGCTGGCATCCAGGTGGCGTATCTGAGTTCCTGCCTTTAAGCTGCACTGGGCAATTCCAGGGCGGAAATAAAAGTCATCTGCCGGAGATCCCTCAAACACAATAGCTAAATCCGGGAGAACCTGCTGAGCTGTTACCTGAGCTCCTCTGGTTCCTACCTCCTCCTGTGATGCAAAGCCTCCGACTACCTCAACAGCCAGCTGGTTCGACTCTTCCTGAAGAGCCTTCATGGTACTCAGAATGCTTACGCAGCCCAGACGGTTGTCAAAGGCCTTTCCGTAGCAGATACCGTGTTCCTCATCATACTCAAATTTCACATCCGGCATCACCGGATCTCCCACTGCAATTCCATAGTCCTCCATTACTTCTCTCCGGCTGGAGGCTCCCACGTCAATTCTGATATCCTCGATATTTAAGGAATTGTCCGCCCGCTCTGCAGCAGTCAGAAAATGAACTGGCTTGGAAGTAGTAATTCCTCTGATTTTCTTTCCCGCTCTGTTCTTCACAATGACAGAATGGGCCGGAATATTCGTATTATGAATACCGCCCAGGCAGATAATGTCAAGCAGGCCGTTCTCCTGGATATTCTGAACCATAAAGCCTACTTCATCAGAATGGGCATCCAGCATTAAAACAGGACGTTTTCTGTCTGCCTCCGGCATACAGCGTTTTTTTGCCTCCTCATTCATATAGGCATATACATTGTGCATAGCGTCATGCTCCAGATAAAGACTTCCGCTGTGCTTTTTCACTGCCTGTACAACCTCTTCCTCAAACCCGCTGGGGCCGAAGGCATTGGTAAGATCCTCTACCATCTTTAAGTCTGCCATAGTTTTTATTCCTCCTGTCTGTATCAGTTCTGCATTCTGTCAGCCTTAGTAAACCATAAAGGAATGAGCTGTCACAATATCCTTATAATCTCTGCTGACTACCCGGTTGGTTCTCTCATCCACCCGCTCTGCGCCTGGGAAGAAGGACATCTGGTACGCCTTTTTCAGATCCTTATAATTGACTACGTACTCAAACTCCTCCGGCATAGGGATCCGGCAGGCCTTCAGATCTCCGATGAGAGCTTTCTTCACCTTCTCTTTTAAAAGCCGGTCCGCTGCCGCCACGCTCATATTGATAGTGCTGGCTCCCACACCCTTTTTCACAGCCGCCGTGGTAATACCGGGAACCATTTCCTGTGCCAGGCCGCAGATTGCCTCGTCGCCTGAAATAAAGACAGCCGGAACGCCCATCATGGCGGCTGTGTAGGTGTTGAGCATAAACTCGCTCATTACCTTTCCGTTCAGAAGAATCTGATTGCTGTTTCCCGTGGAGGTATGGCTGATGGGATTGCCTCCGCAGCCTGCCGGAGAATGGTAGCCTACGTAGAGTACACCGTCAAAGGTCTCATCCAGTCCAAACATCATATTATACGGATGGCCGCTCTTTCCCCGAATCAGGGTCACTCCCTCCGGCATGGCGGTGAAGTCAATGTTGGTAGCATCCCCATGTCCGTCCTTTACTACAATCTCAGAGGCTCCTGCCTCCAGAGCCGCCTGGCAGACAATCGCCACTTCCTCTGTCATTCTCCTTGCAAACTGCTGGTATTCCGGTCTTTCCTTATGAGTTTCGCTGGCAAGGGTCGTACCGACGCAGCCTTCAATATCAGCGCTGATAAACAGCTTCATAACCCTCATCTCCTTTTCCTATTTCCTCTGGTATCCTACTTAGCGTTAGGATTTTCCTTGTCATACAGGTGGCAGTATACGAAGTGATCGTCTCCTACCTGGTATTTCTTCGGCGCTTCCTTCTTGCAGATCTCCATGCACTTGGGACATCTGGTGTGGAACTTACATCCAGATGGAGGATTGATAGCGGAAGGAATGCTGCCTTCCAGAATGATTCTCTCCTTTTTTACTGTCGGATCCGGAATCGGAACTGCGGACAGCAGGGCCTGAGTGTAAGGATGCATTGGATTCTTGTACAGATTGTCCTTGTTTGCCTCCTCCACGAAGTTGCCCAGGTACATAACGCCAATCCGGTCGCTGATGTGCTCTACTACGCTCAGATCATGGGCAATGAAAATATACGTCAGATGGTATTCCTTCTTCAGCTTGCTCATCAGATTTAATACCTGGGACTGGATCGATACGTCAAGGGCGGAAACCGGCTCGTCGGCGATGATCAGCTGCGGACGCACTGCCAGCGCCCTGGCGATTCCGATTCTCTGCCTCTGGCCGCCGGAGAACTCGTGGGGATACCTTCTGGCATGGTAATCATCCATACCTACTTCTCTCAGCAGGCGCACAACCGCCTCGTCAATCTCCTGCTTTCCCTGAACCAGACCATGAATCTGAAGGGGCTCGGCCAGAATATCGTGAATAGACATTCTGGGATTCAGGGATGCGTACGGATCCTGGAAGACCATCTGTACTTTTTTTCTGACGCTTCGCATCTTTTTGCTGTTGTAGCCTCTGATATCCTCGCCGTCCAGGATAATTTTTCCGTCTGTCGGTTCGATAAGCTTACAGATGGCTTTTCCCAGGGTGGACTTTCCGCATCCCGACTCGCCTACAATGCCGAATACCTCGCCCTTTTTCACCTCGAAGTCTACGCCGTCCACTGCCTTTACAAAGGCCTTCGTTCCAAATAAGCCGTCTGACACAGGATAATACTGTTTCAGACCTTCTACCTTTAATAAATCTTCTGCCATAACCGTCCCCCCTTATTTATCGCAGAGCCAGCATCTGCTCTGGTGTCCGTTTCCGAGATCAAAGAATCCCGGTTCCTCCTCTTTGCACCGCTCTGTAGCGTAAGCGCACCTGGGGGCGAACTTACAGCCCTTAGGCATATATTTGGGGTTCGGCACGTTTCCTGGAATAGAGTCTAACTCCTCCACATGCTCGCCCAGCTTTGGAATGGATTTCAACAGGCCCTGTGTGTATGGATGGGCCGTCTTTCCAAAAATGTCGTACACATTTCCCTTTTCTACCACACGGCCGCAGTACATAACCACTACCTCATCGCAGGTCTCCGCCACTACGCCCAGATCGTGTGTAATAAACATAATGGAAGTTCCGATTTCCTTTTTCAGATGGTTCATCAGATCGATAATCTGAGCCTGAATCGTCACGTCAAGAGCTGTTGTCGGCTCATCGGCAATGAGGATCTTAGGGTTGCAGACAAGAGCCATGGCAATCATGACACGCTGTCTCTGGCCGCCGGAGAGCTGGAAGGGATATTCGTTGACAATTCTCTCCACACGGGGAAGGCCTGTCTTTTTTAACATCTCCACGGCCATAGCCTGGGCTTCTTCCTTTGTTTTGCTCTGGTGCATTTTAATAGCTTCCACCAGCTGATCTCCAATCTTCATAACAGGATTTAAGCTGGTCATAGGCTCCTGGAAAATCATAGAAATCTGGTTTCCCCTGATTTTTCTGCGCTCTTCAGCGCTTAAATTCGTAATATCGCGGCCGTCTAAGAGAATCTGCCCCTCCACTACCTTGCCTGTGGTTCCCATTAACAGCCCCATAACGGACAAAGCGGTTACGCTCTTCCCGCTTCCGGACTCTCCCACGATTCCAAGGGTGGAGCCCTCCTTCAGCTCAATATCCACTCCGTCCACCGACTTCACCACCCCGTTGTCAGTGAAGAAGTAGGTGTGCATATTTTTTACTTCGAGAATATTTTTCCTTGTATCCATTTGATTCCTCCTTCTGTCCTCTGCCTGTTTAATCTGTCAGCTTCGGATCCAGCGCGTCCCTGAGGCCGTCTCCTAAAAGGTTGAAGCAAAGAACCGTCAGGAAAATCGCAAGGCCTGGGAACAGGGTAATATGCCAGCTGGTGGCCATATAAGTTCTTCCGTTGCTGAGAAGAAGACCCCACTCCGGTGTCGGAGGCTGCGCGCCCATACCCAGGAAGCTTAAACTGGATGCCGTCAGAATGGAAGTTCCGATGGACATGGTGTACTGTACAATAATATTCGGAATTGCGCTGGGCAGAATGTGGCGGAACAGGATCCTGGCGTCACTGGCGCCCAGATTCTTCGCTGCCTGCACAAACACATTTCCCTTGGTAGCCAGGGTAGTGCTTCGCACAAGCCTTGCAAAAGTAGGCGTGCTGAACACCGCCACAGCGATGACTACGTTTGTCATACCGCTTCCCAAGATAGCGATGATGGCGATTGCCAGGATAATGCCCGGGAATGCAAAGAGCGTATCGCAGATTCTCATAATAATGGAGTCTAACAGTCCTCCGTAGTATCCGCCTAACAGTCCCAGAATAGTTCCGCAGACTGCCGCAATGCTGACGGAAAACAGTCCCACGCTTAAAGAAATTCTGGTTCCGCAGATAATTCTGGAGAAGAGATCACGTCCAAATTCATCCGTTCCAAACCAGTGGGCTGCGCTGGGGCCCTGCATAATCGCTGTATAATCATATTCATTGATTCCATAAGGCGCTACCTGGTAGCTGACTACCGCCAGAACCGCCAGGGCAATGATAAAGCACATCGCTGCAATCGCTGTCTTCTGTTTCTTGAATTTTCTAACAAAATCTTTAAATGGCGTATTAATGTCCATTTTCTCGTTTAATACTTTTTCCTTCGCCATAACTGTTCCCCTTTCCCATTAATTCAGCTTGATTTCCGGATTCAGCAGAGCATAGAGGATGTCCACCACCAGGTTAATCACCACAAAATGCAGGGAGAAAATCAGGATCAGGGACTGGATGGAATTATAATCTCTGTAGTTTACGGATTCTACGAGAAGAGAGCCAAGTCCTGGGAATGCAAATACGGATTCTGTTACAACGGATCCGCCTAACAGGAAGCCAAACTGGAGTCCCACAACCGTCACAACAGAAATCATGGCGTTTCGGAAGGCGTGCTTCCAGATAACTGTTCTTTCTTTTAATCCCTTTGCTCTGGCCGTCCTGATATAATCCTCCTTCATAACCTCGATAATGGAGGAGCGTGTAAATCGTGCGATAATCGCTGCGATGCTGGTTCCCAGGGCAATAGAGGGAAGGATAAAGCTTTTCCACGAATCCGCTCCTGTGGTTGGAAGCCATTTTAAATTAACAGAAAAGACCATAATGAGAAGGAAGCCGATCCAGAAAGACGGCATGGAAATTCCCGATATCGCCATAGTCATACCGGTATAATCCTGCCACTTCGATCTGTGTTTTCCTGACCAGACTCCTAAGAGCACTCCTACCACCACGCTCCAGGCCAGACTGCCCAGAGTCAGTTTAACAGTATTCATATAGCGGAGACTCACCTCTGTGGCTACCGGACGTTTGGTGCGCAGAGACATTCCCAGATCGCCGTGGAACAGTCCTGTTACATAGTCCACGTACTGAGTTACTATGGGCTTATTTAATCCCAGTTCCTCTCTCACTACCTCCACATCCTCCAGAGTAGCCTGGGGACCGGCCACCAGACGGGCCGGATCGCCTGGTATCAGGCGGACAAAAAAGAAAACAAAGGTTGTAACAATAATCAGTGTCGGGATCACACCGATGATGCGCTTAATGATGTATTTGAGCATCCGCTCACTCTCCCTTCTCTCCTTAGTCTCAAAAATGGTTTGACAATCCTCTTACTGCTCTGAGGATGCCAAACCATTTTCAGGCAAAGCCTTTTTTTTTACTCAGATCCTATTTTGCCATTCTTGCGTTTCTGATGTTCAGACAGTTGTCCGGGTACACCTTTACATTCGCAATCTTGTTTGTGGTTGCCCATGTATTGTAATCATTTACCAGACATACCATCGGGCAGTCCTCCCAGAGAATATCCTGGGCCTGAGCGTAGAACTCAGCTCTCTTTGTCTCATCGGCTGTGCCAAGAGCATCGTAGAGAAGCTTATCTACTTCTTCGTTCTCATAGTAGCAGATATTGTAGCTCATCGGCGGCTCGGACTCAATGGCAACTAACGGACGGATACCCCAGTCAGCGTCTCCTGTGGAGGAAGACCAGCCGATGGTATACATCTCTACCTCTGCCTCCGGGCCTGGCTTGTCTACGTTCTCTACCTTGTCGTTTACAACTGCGCTCTCAAGAGCATTGATGTTCATGGTAATTCCTACCTGAGCCAGCTGCTGCTGAAGGAATTCGCCCTGCTTTAAGTTACCTGTGGTGCTGGCGCAGATTAAGGTAGTCTCAAATCCGTCTGGATATCCTGCTTCTGCTAACAGCTCTTTCGCTTTTTCCGGATCGTATGGATACGGATCATTTCCTTTGTAGTGCTGGGTAGCCGGTCCGATAATGGAGGAGGCTGCTGAGGAAAGGCCGTTCTTTACAACTGCAATATAAGCGTCTTTATTAATCGCATAGTTCACTGCCTGGCGGACTCTCTTATCGTTAAACGGAGCTTTCTGATTGTTCATGAACAGGTAGCGGACTACCATACCTTCTTCTGCTCCTACGTAAATATTTGTGTCCCCTGCCAGAGCCTGCATGCTCTCTGTAGGAACCGGCCAGATGAAATCTGCGTCTCCAGACTGAAGCATCGCTACTCGTGTGGCGTTCTCTGCTACCGGGCGGAATGTTACGCTCTTAAAGCCTGCGTCCGGCTCTGCTAAAGCTGTGCCGCCGCAAATTTCTGCATCGTAGCCCCACCAGTCTTTATTCAGAGTAACTGTAGCGTGATCTCCTGCAATCCACTCTTTAAATATGTACTGTCCTGTTCCCACCGGATTCTCAGCGCAGGCGTCATTGCCCTGTGCGATTACCTGCGGGCTCATCAGCACGCATGCCGGGTGAGCCAGAGTGGAGATAAAAGCTCCGAAGGACTGGGAAAGCTTAACCTTCACGGTGTACTCGTCTACAATCTCTGTGGAATCGATTACATTACACAGAAGAGTGGTTCTCTTAAGTCCCAGCTCCTTGTCAGCCCAGCGATCCAGGTTGGCCTTGGCCGCTTCTGCATTAAACGGTGTGCCGTCTGTAAAGGAGATTCCCTGTCTTAAATGGATCACATACTCTGTGGCGTCTTCATTAGCCTCATACTCTGTCGCCAGCATCGGGATAATCTTCATCTCGTCGTCAAAGCCGAACAGTCCGTCCATCATCATCCTCTGAATGCCGCCGGATAAGGTATCGCTGGTGTCCATAGGATCCATGGTAGTAAAGTCTACTAACATGGCTCCCACCACATCCGTCTCCTGAGATACGGATTCGCCTGCCGCTACAGTCACCTCTGTGGCCGATACAGGAACCTCTGCCTGAGCGCCTGCGTTCTCTCCTCCCGGAGCCTGGCTTTCGCCTGTCTGTCCTGCAGTTTCCTTGCCGGAATCACCGGAGCCGCCGCAGCCAGCCATGGACAGAGCCATTACTCCAGCCATAGCGAGAGCCAGCAGCCTTTTTGCTCTCAATTTCATAGTTTTTCCTCCCTTTCTTTTCACAGCGCTTTCCTCCTGGACTTTCTCACTGTAAATTTCTGAATTTTTAATTTATTATCCCATAAACCGGCTGTTATGTCAACATTTCATGTTATAAAATCTCTATTTTCTTTTTAGCCTGTAATTATTAAATATAACTGTTAATTTGTTAATTTTTAGACATTTTCCCCTCTTCCTACGGATTCATCCTTGCATTTCTGATATTAAGCCCTCCATCCGGGTAGATCTTTACGTTAGCCACGTCTGCTGCAGAAGCCCATGTGTTATAGTCATTGGCAAAAAATACCACTGGACACTCCTCCCAGATAATATCCTGGGCCTTGGCATAAAGCTCTGCCCGCTTCTCTTCATCTGCTGTCTCAAGCGCTGCGTACAGGAAGCCGTCCATCTCCTCATTCTCAAAATAGCTGATATTATAGCTCTTCGGCGGCTCTGATTCCATGGCAAGCACTGGGCGGATGCCCCAGTCCGCATCACCTGTAGAGGAAGACCATCCGCTCATGTACATCTCTACCTCTGCCTCGGAACCTGGGCCTTCTGCGCTCTCTACCTTCTCACTGACAATCGCTTTTTCCATAGAATTAATATTGATTGTAATTCCTGCCTGAGCCAGCTGCTGCTGAATAAATTCGCACTGTTTTAAATCGCTGGTGGTTGTGGTACAGATTAATGTAGTCTCAAATCCATCCGGATAGCCTGCGTCTGCCAGAAGCTTCTTTGCCTTCTCTAAATCATAGGGATATGGATCATTTCCCTTATAGTGCTGGGTAGCTGGTCCTAAAATAGAAGTAGCCTTGGAAGCCAGGCCATTTTTTACAACGGCAATGTAAGCGTCTTTATCAATGGCGTAGTTCATAGCCTGACGGACTCTCACATCATTAAACGGAGCCTTCTGAGTATTCATAAACATATATCTTACTACAATTCCCTCATCTGCCCCTACATACACGTTTTCGTCTGCCGCAAGAGTTTCCATGCTCTCTGTAGGAACCGGCCAGATAAAGTCTGCCTCGCCTGCCTGAAGCATCGCTACGCGGGAAGCATTCTCCCCAACCGGGCGGAAAGTAATGCTCTTAAAACCTGCGTCCGGCTCTGCCAGAGCTGTTCCTCCGCAGATTTCCTTATCATATCCCCACCAGTTTTTATTCAGAGTGATGGTTGTGTGATCTCCTGCTATCCACTCTTTGAAAATATACTGTCCTGTTCCTACCGGGCGGGAAGCGCAGGCCTCTTTTCCCTCTGCTATAACCTGAGGACTCATAATGACGCAGGCTGGATGGGACAGGGTGGCAATAAATGCGCCAAACGGCTCTGTTAAGGTTACTTTCACCGTATACTCATCTACCACCTCCGCAGATTTCAGCACATTGCAGAGAAGAGTGGTTCTTTTAAGTCCCAGTTCTTTGTCGCCCCAGCGGTCTAAATTGGCCTTGGCTGCCTCTGCGTTAAACGGTGTTCCATCGGAAAATGCAACTCCCTGCCTTAAATGAATCACATACTCTGTGGCATCCTCGTTGGCCTCATAGGACTCTGCCAGAAGAGGAATAATATTCATTTCATCGTCAAAGCCGAAAAGACCGTCCATCATCAGCCTCTGCACGCCGCCTGACAGGGTATCACTGGTATCCATAGGATCCATGGTCATAAAATCAACCGGCATAGCCGCCGTCACGTCAGTCTCCTGGGATACGGAGGCTCCCTCTGGTACTGACGGCTCCGTCTCTGACACAGGAAGAGCCGGGCTTTCCTGACTTTGTGTATCCGTTTCCGCTCCTGCCTTCTGGCTTTCTGTCTGAGTCTGAGATTCTCCTGAGCCTCCTGTCTCTGATGAGTCGCAGGCTGTCATAAACAATGCCATCGCCCCGGCTGCAGCTGCCAAACGCATCCTTGTTCTCCATCTCATGCTTTTTCCTCCCTTTCTTCTGATAACGTCCTGAATATTTCATTATGTTATCAATACAACGCTTTAATTTGCTACTTTTCAATATTTTCGTCTATTATTGCATATTTGTATGTTCATTGCAATATTTTTTTAATTTATTTTCATTTATTATCCGTTTTCATTTTTTTCTGTGACATTACTTCATTTAGTGATATAATTGGAATATCTTATATACTATATCTAGCTTTTAAGGGGGTTTTACCTATGAAGAAAAAGCCGCTTATCGGAATTATCACGATTATAGATGCTCAGGCAGTCCCCAGAGTATCTGTCAATATCAATTATCAGAATGCTGTCATCCAGGCAGGAGGCATCCCTGTTCTGCTGCCTGTCACACGGGAGGAAGAGCTGTTAGAAAGCTATGCAGATATGTGCGATGGGTTCCTGTTCAGCGGCGGACAGGATATTTCTCCCTGTCGGTATAACGAACTGCCCAGCCGTCTCACCGGCCCCAGCAGTCTGCTGTTAGACGACTATCAGCTGAATCTGATGAAGCTGGTACTGGACTCCAGAAAACCGTTTATCGCCATCTGCCGCGGCATCCAGGTTCTCAATGTCGCCTGCGGAGGCACTCTCTACCAGGATTTAACTGAATTTTCTCCCACAGTTTCCAAACATATGCAGGAAACGGATCGAGGCGATGTGAGCCATCCTGTCACTATTCAGGAGGGAACCCGCCTTTACAGCCTGTTTGGCCAGCGAATCTGGACCAACAGTTACCATCACCAGGCCTTAAAGCATGTTCCAGGCTCTCTCAAGGTAGTCGCACACTCTGACGATGGCGTAGTGGAAGCTGTAGAGGTAAGGGATTATCCCTTTGGAATCGGACTGCAGTGGCATCCGGAAGCCATGCTGGCTTCTGATGACGCCATGCTTCCTCTGTTTAAATCCTTTATTCAGGAGGCTGAAAGCAGGCAGTAAAATAATACAGCATATAAAAAGAGAGGACTGTTTTCCCTGGCTTTCCATCTATCTGCCTTAGGATACATCCTCTCTTTTTTAAGCCTGTTTCAATTTTGAGCTCGTGTCAGACAATTTCCTCAGATTTTACTGCAGAAATTCTGACAGACTGTAATACGTGGTTCCGTCCAGACCTTTCGTCGTAACGGCGGCTGTCATGGAATTTAATACAGCCTCCTCTGTGGCCTCTGCCACTGCCTGGAAAGGTCCGTCCATCAAGTTCTCGTTTAAGCACTGACGATTAAGAACAGCCGGCTCCTTTCCGTCTGGAACACGTCCTGCCGTAGTAAATCCAATCATAATCTCTCCGCTTCCATGGCCGGTATAGGAACCAGTTTTGGCAAGGCCGTTGCACATTCTGCGGATCAGGCGGCGCAGCTGTCGGTCGGACAGGGGCAGATCCGTAGCGCAGATCATCATAATAGAGCCTCTGTCCTCCTCCGCTTCGCGAAACATGGATTTTTTTACCGCCTCTCTGGCCTGCTCAGACGGGAATGGGCGGGCGGGATCCTCTCTTCCATCTGCTGCCGCCAGAATCTTCCTTCCCACAGGCGCTCCGTCTATGGTCAGAAAACGGGTGGCTCCGAAATTAGACTGTACCAGGACGCCAACCGTGTATTCCTGTTCTCCAATCGTCACCAGACGGGAAGCTGAGCCGATTCCGCCCTTAAAGCCATAGCAGAGTGTTCCTGCTCCGGCTCCCACGCATCCCTCCTCAAAATCTTCTCCTGCCTGCTCAATCGCAGCAAACACGTCCTCCTTCTTC
>CAUCIO010000042.1 GCA_958442925.1 uncultured Clostridium sp.
CCGCAGCTTCTGTCTGTGCTGCTGTTGTCTCTGGCTTCTGAGATGCATTGTTTGAGCAGCCAAATAAAAAAGTTGCTGCTAATCCGCATGATAACACTGCTAAAAATTTCTTCTTCATCCTGTTTTCCTCCTACTTACGTCTTATTAATTGATTCACAATATCTATTTCGAAGTCTGCAAAAGCCTGTTTTAAAGCTCGTACAGCGCCTCAAAATCCTCTGCCATGTGGTGATACAGACTGTCGTAGACTGCATGGTACTTTTTATAAAGCTTTGCTTCCTCGCTGTCCGGCTTCACTGTGTCACCTGTTTTTATAAACTGTCTGCAGGCCCAGGAAACGTCTGGGAATGCACAGGTTCCCACCCCTGCTAAAATAGCAGCGCCGTAGGCAGGTCCCTCTTCCTCGGCAAGTGTCTGTATTTCACACTCGTAAAGATCTGCCAGAATCTGACGCCACAGCCTGCTCCTGCTGCCTCCTCCACAAGCCTTCATGGAAGAAATTTCTGTTCCTGTTCCTTTCAAAAGCGCATTGCAGTCTGCCAGCGAGTAGGCAATTCCCTCCATAATTGCCCGCAGAAGATGAGCTTTTTGATGAATAATGTTAAGCCCTACAAAGGCTCCCCTGCATTTAGGATTCATATGGGGAGTTCTTTCCCCCATCAGGTATGGCATATAAATCAGCCGTTCGCTCCCAGCTGGAATTTTTTCCGCTGCCTCATTAATCAGCTGATAAATACTCCTCCCCTCCCTGTCCGCCTGTTCTGTCATATCCTGGCAGTAGGAATCTTTAAACCATTCCAGGGAAAGTCCTGCCGCCTGAGGACCTCCCATGGTAAACCAGCTTCCAGGCACTGCTGCACAGCACAAATGGAGTCCTCCTCCAGGCACAGGCGTATAGTGTTCCAGGTGTGTATATAAAAGAGCGGAAGTTCCTATGGTAGTAAAACTTTCTCTGTCTCTGACAACTCCTATTCCCACAGCTGCTGCCGCATTATCTGCCGCTCCCGCCACCACCTTGACATTCTCTGTCAGCCCCAGTTTTTCTGCTGCCTCCGGAAGCAGAGTTCCTGTCACCTCCTGAGACTCAAACACCTGGGCCAGCATTGACTTATCAATCGAAAGACATTCTAAAACCGTATCTGACCAGACCCTGTTTTTTACATCGAGAAGCTGCATTCCCGATGCGTCCGATACATCTGTTGCAAATACACCGGTGAGACAGTAACGTATATAATCCTTGGGAAGAAGAATATGACGGCATTTTTTCCAATTTTCCGGCTCTTCTTTCCTCACCCATAGAATTTTAGCTGCCGTCCAGGCGGCAATAGGAGGATTTGCTGTAATTTCCAGCCATTTCTCTTCCGGCATCAAAGAACTCATTTCCACTGTCTGTTCTGCTGATCTCTGATCGCACCAGATAATGGAGCGCCGAATAGGTTTTCCCTTCTCGTCCAGCATAACCAGGCCATGCATCTGACCAGAAAATCCAATTCCCTTAACCAGTTCCCCTTCTACCTGAGAAGATTCGACTAATTCTCTGACTGCTGAAAATACAGCATTTTTCCAATCCTCTGGATCCTGTTCCGCCCATCCGTTCGCTGGCTGATAGAGAGGATATTCTCTGGAAACCTGGGCTTGCACCACTCCATTCTCATCCATGAGAAGAGTTTTAGCTGCGCTGGTTCCTATATCAATCCCTATAAAATACTGTTTCATTTCCTGCCCTCCCTGCTGTCAAAATATCTTGATAGGCCTTAATATTTTCCCGAAGTTCTCCGGCAAACAGCCCGTTTCCCACCACAAAAGTTTCTGCTCCGCTGGCAAGAAGCTGCTGTATATTAGTCAGGTTCACACCACCATCCGCCTGAAGTTCTGCTGCCGGATTCCACCGCTTTGCCTGTTTTTGGGCCTGCCTGAACCGTCCCAGCGAAGAATTTAAAAAACTCTGGCCTTTTCTTCCCGGCCTTGTAGTCATAAGCTGAAGTTTGTCTATCTCCCTCCACACATTCTCTGATAAAACATTAAGCTCTGTCTCTGGGTTCAAAACAATCCCCGCTCTTTTTCCTAAATTGTGAATGCTTTCAGCGGCCTCCAGAAAAACCTCTTCCTCCCCAAATGCCTCCCAATGAAGAAGAATTGTATCTGCCCCTGATTCAGCGCACTGGCAAATTAAATTTTGAGGCTGTTTCGTCATCAGGTGGACGTCAAAATGCTGCCTGCTGTGTGGTCTGAGCTTTGCAATAAACTCTGGCCCAAATGAAAATCCAGGAACAAACTGTCCGTCCATCACATCCAGGTGGAGAATAGATATCCCTTCCTCCTCCATTACCTGCATCTGCTCCCCCAGCCTGTAATAATCAGCCGCATAAATTGACGGCGCAAGCTGTACCATATCTGTCACCTTTTCTATCTTTTATTTCTGTATCTTTTACATCAATTTATTGCAGTCAATGGCTGTCTGAGTCCGCTTCAGCCGTTTGGAGTAATCCCTTTTCGTCTTTGTAATATATCCCAGATAGAGCACATCTAAAATAAACTGATCTGCCACTCTTCTTGTCACTTTATCCCGCCCTACTGTCAGGTCGCTGACAGAGGTAAACAAGCTGATATCTGTGTATTTTAAAAGAGGCGATTTATTCATCTTGGTAATGCTTATAGTGGTTGCTCCCCTGAGTTTTGCAATCTTCATAGCCTGAACTACATTCCGCGATCTCCCTTCGTAAGAAATCGCCAGAGCCACATCTCCGGGACGGAGATTATCCGCTGTGATATATTGAAGCATCACATCGCTGTAGGCAGAGCAGGGAATCCCTAATCGGCAAAATTTCATAAATGCAAATTGGCAGGCTGCAAAAGCGTCTCCTACGCCAAAAAAATGGATTGATTTCGCCGAAATAATCGCGTCTAACGCCGCCTGATAGCCATCATTGGCCAAAACCATAGTGTTCTGAAGCGTTTGAACATTGCTCTGAAATACTTTTTTCAGAATGACATCAATATCGTCTGTCTCCTCAATTCCCTCTTCGTGAATTTCCTCTCCTTCTGAAATCGCTGCTGTAAACGCTTCCTTCAGTCCTGAATATCCATGATACCCCATACGTTTACAGAAACGGATAATTGAAGCCTCACTGCTTCCTGACTCTGCTGCAATAGCCGCCAGCGTCAGCTGAGTGATAGCCTCTGGGTTTTCCAAAAGGGCCTGAGCAAAAGCCTTCTCAGCTCTGGGCAGCGACGGAATCAGAAAACGGATTTTTACCAGTAATTCGTTCATGTTTTTCCTCCAGATTCAAATTCCGCAAATGAAGTTATCTGTTAAAAAAATCATAGCATCTGCACAATTTGAAGTAAATATGCACTGTTTTTTTCATATATTCTACTATATTTTCCGCCTTTTAATTGTATATTCTGCACAATTTTTCTGCAACTTTTTTACTTGTTTCATTTTTGATATTTCATTTTGAAGTTTTTGTACTGCAGTTTTACTTCGCCCGCCTGCCAGCTTCCGCGTTCAGATAAATTTCCAAATTGCGTAGCTGAAAACGCTGTTTTCCCTTGACAACCTCCCCCTCTTCCCCCAAAATAAAGGCATACAAAATACTTGCGATTCACGCAGCTTTGAGGAGGAAACTATGAATTTTCACAAATTTACTAACGATTACAGCGAGGGCGCTCATCCTCGAATTTTAGAAGCTCTTATCAATGCAAACCTTTCTCAGAATTCCGGCTATGGTCTGGATTCCCACTGTGAAAAAGCAAGAGAACTGATTCTAAAAGAGTGCGGCGGATCCGGCAGTATGCGTTCTGATTTAGCTATTCACTTCCTGGTAGGAGGAACTCAGACCAATAAAACTGTCATTGACGCAGCTCTGCGCCCACACCAGGCAGTAATTGCAGCTTCTACCGGACATGTAAACGTCCATGAGACCGGAGCCATTGAAGCTACAGGCCACAAAGTAATTGCCATCCCCCACACAGATGGAAAGCTGACTGTCCCGGAAATCGAAAAAGCCCTGGCCGCTCACCCCGACGAGCATATGGTACAGCCGAAGATGGTCTACATTTCCAATACTACGGAGCTTGGCACACAGTATACAAAAAAAGAGCTGGAGGATTTAAGCCATCTCTGCCGCCGGAACAATCTCTATCTTTTCCTGGACGGCGCCAGACTTGGCTCTGCTCTCACAAGCTCTGTAAATGATGTAACGCTGGCCGACCTGGCAGAACTGACCGACGTATTTTATATTGGAGGGACAAAAAACGGCGCCCTTCTGGGAGAAGCTCTCGTAATAAAAAATGAGCATATCAAGGAAGATTTCCGCTATTTCATCAAACAGAACGGCGCTCTCTTAGCCAAGGGCTGGCTGCTCGGCATTCAGTTTGAAACTCTCTTTACAGACGGCCTGTTTTACGAGATGGCCTCCCATGCCAATGAAATGGCCCAGATGCTGCGCCAGGGCTTTGCAGAGCGTGGAATCTCTTTCCTGGCCCCCTCAGTCTCCAACCAGCTCTTCCCTGTTGTAGATGACAGACTGGCAGAAGTTCTGATAGAACAGTGGGGCGGACTCTGTGAAAAAAAGGTAGACGAAAACCATACTGCTGTCCGCCTGGTAACCTCCTGGGCTACCCCGAAAGACGCGGTAGAAGAGCTGTTAAAGGCTCTTGACTCTATTTCAAAGTAAATGCAAAGGGAAGAAAAGAAATTTTTCGGTGATGTCCAATTGGAACAAGAAAAATTTCTTTTCTTCCCTTTATTTTTTCTTAATTTCTTACTTCTGATTCAGCGCCTCCACAGCGGCCTGAAGCTGATTATCCTGAGCTTTTGGAATCTCGATCATGGTTTCCAGCCCTTCGTTCAGCTCCACAGTTACATCCGGCTCAATTCCGGCTCCGTGAATATCAGTTCCGTCCGGAGTGTAATAGTGCTCTGTAGTAAGCTTGATTCCGCTGCCATCCTGCAGCGTATACAGCGACTGGACAATGCCCTTTCCAAAGGTAGTGGTTCCCACTACCACAGCCCTGTTATGATCCTTCATGGCCCCCGTAAACACCTCAGACGCGCTGGCAGAATTCCCATTTACAAGAATTGCCACAGGAATATCCATCTGATGGCCGTCCTCGGAGCTGTAGGTCTCCCCCTCTCCGTTTTTATCGGCAATGGAGACAATGGTTTCCCCGTCAGGAAGCAGATAGTCGATCATTGCCACGGCTGCATTCAGCTCACCGCCTGGATTATTTCTCAGATCCAGCACCAGGCGCTCCATTCCCTGGGAAGTCAGCTGATCCATACCCGCTTTAAACTGATCCGCTGTCACTGTATCAAACTCCGTCACCTCCAGATAGCCGGTTTTATCATCCAGCATCTCCTGCTCTACTGTCTGAATTTCCAGCTTCCGGCGAGTCATGGAAAGCTCCACTTCCTCTCCATTTCTGTATACAGTTATGGCAACAGGCGTATTCTCTTCGCCCCGCACATGCTGATCCACAATAGTCTCCAGATCCATGGCAGTCACGTCCTGGCCGTCCACCTTAGAAAGAATGTCACCAGGAAGCAGTCCTCCCTCTTCTGCCGGAGAATCCTTATATACTTTAATTACAGTAGACACATTTGTCATGCGATCCTGGGAAATCTGAGCTCCGATTCCACAGTATTCTCCTGTGGTCTGCTCCTGCATGGCCTGCATCTCTTCCGGCGTATAGTAATCTGCGTACAGGTCTCCCAGGCTGTACATCAGTCCCTTATAGATTCCTGCCTCTTCCAGAGACGGATCCGTATCAAACAGGTACACTTCGTGAATCAGATCCAGAATCACATCCAGTTTCTGATTTACCTGCTCCATGTCAAGGGATGCCTCCCCGGAAGCTTCTCCAGAGCTGTTCTCCGCCCTTGTAAGAGTCTGGCTGCCGAACATATAAATGCCCACAGAGGCTGCCACTGCTGCCAGACAGATAAAAGCTGTGGAAAATACTCCTGCCATGACTCCCTTCCAAAATTTATTTTTATGTTCCATTTTTAAGCCTCCTGTGTCTGTTTCCCATCTGCTACGGGCTCACATACTTAGACGGATTCACATAGCTTCCATTCAGTCTCACGCCAAAATGAAGATGGGGTCCTGTGGAATAACCGGTCGAACCCACCTTGGCAATTACCTGCCCCTTTTTCACTTTCTCCCCCGCTGATACCAGAAGCTTGGAGCAGTGCATGTATACAGTCGAAACTCCGCCGCCGTGATTGAGCATGATATAATTTCCAGCTGAATAGCTGTAGGTAGAAATAGTCACCGTACCGTCTGCCGAAGCGATAATATCGCTTCCTGACGCGGCTCCGATGTCAATTCCCTGATGATTGCTGGACGCCCCTTCTGTAGGAGAGGTTCTTCCTCCGAAACCAGAAGTGATCCGGCCGCTGGAGGGACAGGGCCATACAAAATTAATGTTCCCAATGCTGACTGGTTTATACGTCTGCCCCTGAGCTTCTGCCTTCTTCTTCGCTTCCTCCTCCTGCCGTTTCAGTTCCGCCTCAATCTGCTTAATCCTGTCCTCCTGAGCCTTTATATCAGCCTGATAGGAAGCCAGCTGGGCTTCATTGGCAGAAATCTGGTTCTGGTACTTCTGAAGCTCCTGAGTCTTTTCGCTGACCAGGCGCTCTACTGAGCTCTGTTTGGCCTCTGTCTTATCTTTCAGGGATACAAGCTCTGCGTGTTCCGCTTCCAGCTTTTTCTCGCTCTCTGCAATTTCATCCTTGATTTCGCCGTATCTAGTCAGCTGCTTTCTGTCGTAGGAGGAAATCTTCTGAATGTATTCCGCCCGGTTCAGCATCTCGGACAGGGAGCCTGATTCCATAAGAAGATCCAGATAACTGGTATCCCCCTTTTCATACATATACTTAATACGCAGCTTCATGGAGTCGTACTGGGCTTCCTCTGTCTCCCTGGCCTCCTCCAGCTGCCCCTTCGTCTCCTCAATCTCAGCTTCCTTATCTGTAATCTGCCCGGAAAGAGCCGTCAGCTCCTGATCCAGCTTCTCCAGATCGGAATCCAGCTGCCTTACATAGCTCTCTGTATCCGATTTCAGCCCTTCCAGATTTTTAATAGTCTCTTCTGTTTTCTTTTTTTCTTCCTCCAGGGAAGAAATCTGATCCTTCGCGCTGTCAATATCGCCTTTCTTTGCCGCCTGGACAGGAAGAGTCCAGAGCGCGGCAGCCAGGAAAATCGCCCCTGCCTTCCATCTTCCTTTTCTCATCCCTATGCCCTCCTATACCTTCAGATGCCTGCGGATTGTGAAAAAGCTTCCCACAAAGCCGATTCCCACGCCTAAAACCATAGCCACTCCCGCCATATACGGAAAAATTTCCTGGATTGGAAGGAACACAATCAGGTTTGAAATCTGTTTAAAGTTCTGCTCCAGATATACGGCTGCCTGTTTATAGACTACATAGATGAGCCCCAGAGGAATGGCCGCCCCTGCCAGACCGATAATCATTCCCTCCACCACAAAAGGAGAGCGGATCATAAAATTTGTAGCTCCAATCAGGCGCATAATGCGGTTTTCATTCTTTCGGAAGGAAGCTGCCGTCCGGATGGTGTTGCTGATAAGGAAAACCGCCACTGCCAGAAGGAGCAGGATCATGCTTAAAGACACGCCGCCTAACATTCTGTTGAAATCTGCCATTCCAGCTGCCACATCCTTAGAGTAGTTGACTCTTCTGACCCCTTTCAGGGACTTGAGCCAGGAAACCATCTCGTCCTGCTCTGTCAGATCCTTTAAAAAAATAGTGTAAGATCCGGAATCTGCCAGAGGATTATCCTCCTCAAAGCCTGCTGCCAGCTCCTCCATCCCCTCAAAGTAATCGGCCTTAAAGGAATCCCAGGCCTCCTCCGGAGAGACGTAAACGCATTCCTTTACTTCCGGCCTTCCGGCAATCTCGTCGCCTATGGCCTTGATCTTTGAATCGTCTAAGCTCTCGTCAAAGAATACTGTGATCCCCACTGTTGTCTCCACATTTCTTACCATGTACTGGATATTTGCCACTAATGAGAAAAAAATGCAGAATAAAAAGATACAGGCAGAAATAATGGCCATGGATGCCAATGAATACCATATATTTTTGCCTATATTTTTAATGCCCTCCTTCAGACAGTACCAAAATGTGCCTATTCTCATCCCTGTTTTCCTCTTTTTCTGCCTTTTTTGCGCCGTCTGCTCAGTTCTGTAAACGGAACCGTCTTCTCATCGTCAGATTCATAGGAAGTTCCCTCCCAGCCTGAATCCTCCTCCCGCTCCGGAAGCACTGCGCTTCCTTTTCCTCCGTGCCAGCCCAGTTCCTGTCCAGACTCGCCATGCCTGGTATGAAGCTCATCCACCTGCAGTTCACCGTAATCCCAGGGCGGCATGACCTCGTCGCTGACCACGGTTCCACGATCAATGGTAATCACCCGTTTTCCCATCCGCTCCACAATCTCATGGCTGTGGGTAACGACTACTACTGTCGTTCCCCTCCGGTTAATCTGCTCCAGCAGTCCCATAATCTCCATGGAATTGTGAGCATCCAGATTTCCTGTAGGTTCGTCCGCCAGAAGCACGGCAGGATTGTTGATCAAAGCTCTGGCAATGGCCACTCTCTGCTGTTCTCCTCCTGACAGCTGATCCGGATAAGATTTATATTTAGAGGAAAGTCCCACCTGTCTCAGCATAGCAGGGACGTTCTCTTTAATCTTTCTGACAGGCATTCCCAGAACTCTCTGGGCAAATGCCACATTTTCATACACTGTCATATGCTTCAGCAGACGAAAATCCTGAAATACGGCTCCCAGCATTTTCCTGTACTTCGGCACATAGCGCCTGGGCATTTTCCCCAGCTCCATGTCATTGACAATCACCTGTCCGGAGGTAGGTTCCACCTCCTTGAGCAGAATCTTCATCAAAGTAGACTTGCCGGAACCGCTGTGCCCCATAATGAACACAAATTCGCCCTTCTCAATGTGAATATTCACATTTTTCAGGGCCCTGTTTTTATTGTCATAGGTTTTATTGAGATGTTTGATCTCTATCATACTGTTCTCCCAAATGCGTTTAAAACTCTCTCTCAGAAGCTTATCCCAGGCGTCTGGCTGCGCTGAAATAAACTGCTGCAATGCATGAGGCCGCGTTATCCGCACAATAGCTCCCCCTCACATACTGCAGCAGTCAGCTTTTGCTTATTCTGTTTTCCTTCTTTTAATAGTCCAGATTTTCCATATATTTCATATATTTCACAACCATCAGGGCAATTTTGAAGGTAATAGCGTCCTCAAATACGCGCAGATCCAGTCCTGTACTCTTCTGGAGCTTGTCCAGACGATACACCAGAGTATTTCTATGGATGTAAAGCTGTCTGGATGTCTCAGACACGTTCAGGCTGTTCTCAAAGAATTTATTGATTGTCGTCAGAGTCTCTTCGTCGAAATCATCCGGAGACTTTCCATCAAAGATTTCCTTAATAAACATCCTGCACAGAGGAAGCGGAAGCTGATAGATCAGACGGCCGATTCCCAGTCTGCTGTATGCCACCACGTTCTTCGTGCTGTAAAAGATTTTTCCCACATCCAGAGCCATCTTGGCTTCTTTATAAGAACGGGATACGTCCTTGATCTCATTCACAATCGTTCCAAACGCTACATTTACTTTGGACATGGCCTCTGTATTCAGCATATCCAGCAGCATATTTGCAGTTTTTTCCAGATCACTGTACGTTTCTCCCGGCTTCACCTCTCTGACCAGAATAATGTTTTTCTCATCAACTGCTGTGATAAAATCTCTGGTCTTGGATGAGAAGAGGCTTCTCACCGTCTCCAGGGCATTGCCGTCCTTCTCCATCTGGGTTTCAATAATAAACACAACACGCTTTACATTCGTCTCAATATGAAGCTTCTTGGCTCTGTTGTAAATATCCACCAGAAGCAGATTGTCAAGAAGCAGGTTCTTGATGAAATTATCCTTGTCAAACCTCTCTTTATACGCAACTAACAGATTCTGGATCTGGAAGGCCGCCATCTTGCCCACCATGTAGACGTCGTCGCTTCCCCCTTTGGCAAGCAGGACGTACTCCAGCTGATGTTCGTCAAATACCTTGAAAAACTGGTGTCCCTGAAGCACCTGGCTGTCTGCCGGCGATTCTACAAACGCGAGAATCGCTTGTTCATACTCTTCCGCACCAGCAAATGTGGAGGCCAGGATCTTTCCTTCTGTATCACAGATGCACAAATCCACTCTTGTAATCCCTTTTAATCCCTCTATATTTGTCTGGAGTATCTGATTTGATATCATAGCCTTCTCTCCTTTTCTAAATTTTCCCTGATTACTATATTAATGCAAAATGCGAAAAAATGAAAGAGAAATTATCAATTCTTCATAAAAATATGTGTATTTTTTCCAAAAAAGGACAAGCAGGAGCAATTTCCCGGCCTCCTTTATACTGACTGGCCAAAAAATTGCTCCTGCTGCTGCGCTTTCTTCTATCCGATACTTACAAAATAATTCGTCCCGTCTCTTTATCAAAGAAAAGCAGGCGGTTCTTATCCATATAACAGCTGACTGTATCTCCCAGCTGCTCCTTTACAGGCTCTGACAGGCGAATTGCAAAAATTCCATCCTCTCCTGTCATTGTCAGAAGAAGGCCGTCTTCTGAAAGCTGGCAGTCCTCCCCTGAGATAGTGTACACCTCATTGGACGGATCCTTTGGATCTCTGTTTCCCAGAAACACATGCTCCGGACGGATTCCCAGGGAAACCTCTTTCCCCACATAGTCTCCCTTTCTCAACTGTTCTGAAAACTTCTCCGGAAGCCTTACCCTGCTTGTTTTCAAATCAACCCAGATCTGTCCGTTCTCTTCGCTAATCCTGGCCTCCAGGATATTCGCGCCTGGATTCCCCATAAATCTGGCTACAAAACGGTTGGCAGGAGTTTCGCAGATTTCCCTGGGAGTTCCGGCCTGCTGAATAGTTCCTTCGTTCATCACCACAACTTTTGTTCCCATCTTCATCGCTTCCATCGGATCCCCTGTCGCATAAATGGAGGTGATTTTAAGAGCCTGATAGAGCTTGATCAGCTCATTCTGCATATCCTCTTTTATCGCCGCATTCCGGCTGGAAAACGGTCTGTCCATCAAAAAGACCTGTGGTTTTCTCACAAGGGCTCTTCCTACTGCCGCTAACTGTCTCTGGGCCTCAGTCAACTGTTCCGGCAGAGCATCCAGCATATCAGCCAGGTTCAGGTGGTCTGCCATGGCACGTACCATTTTATCAATCTCCCGTTCCGGAAGGCGCTTCAGCCTCAGTCCAAAGGCCATATTTTCATAAACAGACATCTGCGGGTACAGAACACAGTTTTCAAAGAGCATCGCCACTTCTCTCTCCCTGGTGTTTTCCTCGTTGACCCTTCTTCCGTCCATCAGAAACTCGCCGGAAGAGATATCCTCAAGCCCTGCTATCATACGCAGCACTGTAGAACGGCCACATCCCTCCGGTCCAACCAGCGCTACAAATTCTGAATCTGCTATGTCAAGGGTAAAATCCCTCACTGCCACATGTCCGTTCTGATAGTATTTTGTAACATTCTTCAGTGACAATCCTGCCATCCTATTCCTCCTAACCCCGCCTGTAATGTTCTTTTTGGTATATCTTGTGATATTATATCATGGCTCCTCAGGACGGACTATTGTCTCAACTGCCAAAAAATACATATTTTTTTGTCTATCTTGCAGACCCTGTGAAAAGAACTGTTCAATCTGTCAAATATTCTCCCTGTCCAGCCTGAGATTCCATATAAAATCATTAAAATCCCCGCACCTTTTCTCCATGTGAAATAATTTCTGTCAAAATTTCACAATGAGAAACACAAAACACCAGCCTGGCAGGACGTATTGAACTGAAAAGGCCTGGAAATTCCATAGGACATATATTCCTATGAAACAAAAAAAAGCACCAGCTTTCTCTTCTCGCAAAAGCTGATGCCCTTCCCATTTAACTGGGGTACAAGGATTCGAACCTTGAAATGACGGAGTCAGAGTCCGTTGCCTTACCATTTGGCGATACCCCAACAACGAATGTTATTATACTACAGGTTCCAACTTCCGTCAACTATTTTTTTAATTTTTTTTGAATTTTTTTAAAAGGCTTTCTGTTTTTAATCGTAGTCATCCACCAGCTTAATCCTTACGGCGACTTCTCTCATAAAGCTTCCCTCCGAAAGCTCCATGTCGTCTCTGTGGCTGATTCCTGGAAGCTCCCAGCTGTCTTCCAGTTCTACCTGAATCCAGGCCGCTTCTGCCTCTTTCGCCTTTTCAATGGCTTCCTCCAGAGTATCGCCTTCCGCAGCGCAGCCCTCCAGATCAGGAAATATTACTGTATACCTTCCATCTTTTTCCTGTGTAAATACTGCCGGATATGCAAATTTCACTTTTTCTCCTCCTCTTATTCATGCCTGTTCCTGTGGGGTATGAGTGTTCTTAAATTCCTCAACCCATGTTTCAAACTCCTGCTCTGGAAGCGGCCTTGAAAAATAATAGCCCTGCACTATGTCGCAGCCCAGTTCTCTCAGAAAGTCTATCTGTTCCTGAGTCTCGATTCCCTCTGCTACCGTCTCCATATTCAACTGTTCCGACAGTTCCAGAATGCAGCTGATCACGTTCCTTGTCCTGTCGTTGTGAAGATCCAGGAAAAAAGAACGATCCATTTTCAAAGAATCAATACTGAAATCTTTTAGGAGAGTCAGAGAAGAAAAGCCCACGCCAAAATCGTCCAGCGCGCACCGAAAACCGCAGTCATGGATCATTCCAATTTCATCCTTTACCTTCTGTATATTTTCCTCTGTCAAAAAGACTGTCTCTGTCACTTCGAATTCTACCATATCTCGTTCTGCCTGATGGTGGTCTGCAATCTTTATATACTCCTCCAGAAAACTATCGTAAATAAAATTGCTTCTTGAAAGGTTGACAGAGACAGGAAATCTCTCCTCAAAGCAGCGTTTTCTCTTTCCCAGCCAGATACAGACTTTCTCAAATACATATCGATCCAGCGCTCTGATTTTCCCGCTTCGCTCTAAAACAGGAATAAATTCGCCAGGCGGTATGATTCCGCATCCCGGACGATTCCAGCGCACCAGGGCTTCCGCCCCTATCACCCTGTTCTGGCTCAGACTGACTTTAGGCTGAAAATAAATCTGGAATTCCTCATTCTTAACAGCCTGTTCAAAGAGCTGCTCAATCTCTCTTTCTTTCTGAAGTTTTTCAGCAGCTGCCGCGTCGAAAAAGACACAGCGCTCCTTCTCCTCTTCTGTCTGCTTCTTCAGCGCGATTCTGGCCTGATCCTGAATAATCGAAATATCTGTCTGGTTGTCCTGCACAAAGCTGACTCCTCTGCGGAACATAATCCTGCGGCCGGGAATCATCAGTTCTCTTCGCTGGCGAAATTCATTGATTTGCCTTACCATGTCCTCCAGGCGCTCTGCTATTGTCTCCGGATTCTTTTCTCGCATACACAGAAAAAAGTAATCCATCTCCGTGCGGGAGACAAACTCTCCCGGTTTCAGGCACTGGTCAATGATCTGGTAAAAATAAGCCAGCATCTCATCGCCTGCTTTTAAACCGCGGCTCTCATTAATGCTCTTAAAATCTACGCAGTCCAACAGAGCTACTGCGAATTGATCCGCTTCTCCTTCTCTGCACAGTTCATGATATTTCATTCGAAAATCAATTTTATTAATGCCGCCTGTCACCTCATCCGTCAAAGCCAGTTCCTCCAGACGCTTTTCATTGTCATTGGAACTGCGGAACAGCTGAAAGAAAAACGCGCCGAATATAATCAGGGCCGCTAAAAGGCTGCCCAGCATCAAAAGGACATACCAGTCAGAAAGGGCCGTAAAAATAGATGAAGGAAACATCGTCACTGTCATCCATCCATTCACCCCTGTAGGGGCGTAGGATAAATAGTAGAAGCGGCTATTGACAGAGCGGAATCGAAACGCTCCGCTTTCCCCGGAGCGCAGAGCATCCGTCATGAGCTCAGCTTCCTCAAAAGCCACCTTCTGTTTCTCCTGAGGAAGAACCTGATTCCATAGCTCCCTGTCTGTCTTAGACTGGGAAGCTAAAAGCTCTCTTCCGTTTTCATCAACCAGAAAGCTTATGCTCTCTCCGTTAAAAGCCTTTTCACTTAATATTCTGCTCAGGCTGTCTGTTCTGTCTCCGGCCCACATCATCCCTTTCACCGTACCGTCCACGCTGATTGGAATGGCATAGAAAAGGATTCCGTTCACAATATCTGATACGCAGGTTCCCTGCTGAACCGCCCGTTTTGACAGTTCAGCAGAAAGGAAGTCTTCAGCATTCTTTAATTTTCCAGCCTCCCCCTCCATCAAAAACTGTCCGTTGCTGTCGTACACCGCCAGAAAATCCAGCTGGTAAACCTCTCTTTTTTTCTCCAAAAACTCTTCTGCCATATCCCAGCTGCCAAGCCTCCCCAGGGAGTCTCTGAGACTGTCCATCTCTGCCCTGCCATTTTCCAGTTCTATTCCCAGAAGATCTCCCCTCTGCTCTGTATAGCTTCTCACATACTGTTTTTTAGAGTGAATTTCCTCAAATTTCATGAAA
>CAUCIO010000043.1 GCA_958442925.1 uncultured Clostridium sp.
TCAGCATGGTTCCGGATTCATCAAAGAAATACAGCTTTCCGTCAATTTCCTTCCTGCATTCTCTGGCACATCCCCCGTCCTGGTTCCAGTATCTCCAGCGCCTGGTTCCATTCTCCTCTGTCTGCTGCCAGCCAGGGGCCTCCCCTCCTCTGTAGGCGCATCCATGAGCCCACACAGCAGAGGGGGAGACGGCCGCTAACGCGGCTGCTGTTAAAAGTGCAGAAACTATTTTTCTGTTTTCTCTCATCTGTCTCCTCCTTACTGCATCATAATAAAAATCCCTTATTCTTCATACCTGCGTTTTCTGCGGATCAGGAACCAGGCCAGTCCTACAGCAGCTGCAGCTGCAGCTGCAAAGGCCGTAATTCCGATTCTTGACTGTTCCTCTGAGCCAGAGGAAATCATATACATCTCCTCTGTTACCAGACCGGCCGCCTCCAGAAGTTCCAGCTTCTCCTCCTCATCCATCAGCTCTCCTGCCTGAGCAGACAGAAGATCTTCTGTATTGTAAAGGCGGCTGGAACCGTCCTTTGTGTTAAATGCATAGGCATATGACACGGTTCTTCCTGCTGCTTTATTCTGTTTCTGGCCGTCTGCTGACAATGCTTCCCCGTTCTCAGACTCCAGCTTCTGTTTCTCCTTCTCAGCTTCTGTCTTCTCAGCTTCTGCTTTCTCAGATCTGCCAGCTTCTGCCCTGTCTGCCTCAGCTTTTCCGCTTTCTGTCTGGATTTCTCTGTCTGGGTTTGTCCTGTCTGCATCTGCGTTTTCTTTTCCAGCTCCATCCTGCTCTGACTGAATCAGGTCTGCTTCATTCTTTCCATCCTCTGTTCTGTCGCTTTCTGGCTTGTCAGTCTCTGTCTTTCCATTGTCTGCCTTGCCGTCCTCTGACTCACCGTTTTCTGGCTCGCTGTTTCCGCCTTCTTCATCCTGATTCTGACCTGCTTCATTGAGATCTGCCTCTGACTGTCCGGATTTCTCCTTTTCTGTCTGGCTCTCTCCCGAATCGGCTGTTTCCTCTGAAACAGCTTCTCCCGGCTGGCCTGCTTCCTGATTAGAACCTTCCTTAGAAGAAGTTCCGTTCTGGCCCTCTGCACCGCTTCCATCATCTGGTCCGATGGCAGCGCCGTCCTTTCCTTCCTCTGTCTGCTCCAGACGGTTCACAGCTTCATTAAACTGGCTGTCTGTAATCGGAGACAGGGTCAGCTGGTGCTCCAGCTCCTTCAGATCGGCAAATTCCAGGCTTCCTCCGTCAGCTCCAAAGAACTGATCGGCAAATCCTGCCGCAAATTCTAAGAATGACACATCAGAGAACGCATTTTCGATGGGAAGCTCCTCCCCTGTCACATAGTTGAAGCCCTTAGCTGCTCCGTTTGCATAGCGCACCAGTACATAAGGCGCGTCTGCATCCAGCGTACTGCTCATGTGGGCGATTCCCTTTCTGTTAAAGTGCTCCGGCGTATGGAGCGGATCCGCCGCATCCCTCAGAGTCCCCTTCTCGTCAAGGAAGCTGGCGTAGGTTTCTCCATTGTAGGAATCTAACACCATTCCCTTTAAGGACTGGCCGCCTGTAAGGGCATACAGCCGGCCGCCTTTCTTCACCATCTGCTGCTCCCGGGTGAACAGCTCCCCTTCTTTTTCTACCTCCGTAAAGGTTCCGAAAGTGCGAAGCTCCCCGTTCTCCCAGAAGGCTCTGGCCTTCTGTTCCCTGCTCCAAGGCTCCTCCGAGCGTTTCCTGCTGTCTCCTCCTTGCAGAGCGTATACCGTTCCGTCCATGCTGAGGGCTTCTCCTCCATAGAGATGGATGATCTCATCGTCCACCGCTGTGCCGGTTTCGTCCATCAGCTTTCCATCACAGATATAGTAGTATTCATCTCCCCATACCATGACTGTGCGGCGCAGATTCGAAGCATCGACCGTTATAGTCTGGGTTTCTCCTCCAGCTGCCAGAGTCACGGTTACAGGACTTCTGTAATCATAATTCAGCGTATACACCCGATCCTCTGGAACAGTATCGCAGAGAATCCGGCCTCCGGATTCTGCAGTAAATCTGGTCAGCCCCTTTAAATCAGCTCCCAGCTCCACATTGACAGTATCCGCACCGGACGGATATACCGTCACGGCTGACAGTACAGCCTCATTCAGAGACAGAGTCTGGGGTCCTGACTGGCTTTCCGGAATCACTACGCCTCCGTAAAATTCATTGTCTGTTCCTGAATATCCCGTGTAGGCGTAGGAAGCAGACGTGTTTTCTGAAGCCTCCTTCCAGCCCCACAGCTGTTCTGAGGCATCCAGCCCCGTTCCAAAGCCTTTCGGCAGGCCCTCCTGGGCTCCCCGGCTCCACAGGCTTCCAACACTTGGATAAGGCATGTATGGATCAGTAACCATCTTGACAAGAGACGTATACTTTCCGCTTCCATCCGCCATTTTTGCCACGCCGAAGTAGTATCCGCGGCCTGCCATTGCGCATTCCTCTGCATTAGATTTTATATGAACATTGGAGCTGCTGTTCGCCTGATAAGCCCTGTACCAGGTACAGGTTACAGCCCCTTCCGGCATCACCAGCACCGGTACGGTTCCGTCTGCTCCCACCATATCTGTGGCGTCAAACAGCTGTATATCCGCCGGGATCTCCTCCACAATTCCATCCGGTTTCCTGATCCTTATGCCCACTCCTGGCTTATAGGTACTGTTCTGTTCTGTCTCCGTATCCATCCGGCCCAGGCCCTGGTAATTCCAGCTGCCTGCCCAGCCCATGCCTCCCACTTCGAAGGCTTTATTGTAAACTCTGGTATCCCTCAGATCCCTGGAGGTGACGAGAAGAGCAGATGTCAGTTTCCCTGTATCTGCCTTCTCATCCTCCACCAGGTCGTTCCCAAGGGCCTTTGTCTTGTAGGTTTCCAGATATTCCATGTCAGGATAGAGCTCTGCGGCTCTCTGCCCATTTAACTGAGCCTCGGTAAAGAGGCGCAGGGACTTTCCGCTCCAGCTCAGTCCGCCGTCTGTATTGCTAAACAGATCGGCTCTGGAATAGGCAGTTCCGTCTGTCTCCACGGTTCCCATCATCACAAGGCCATAGAAATTCTCCGGGTTCGGGAACCAGTAATTGCCTGGCCCTGGAATGTATTTTCCTACAAAGCCGCCTACATAATCCTGCCCCTTCACTACATTTTTATTGTAGCTTTCATAGAACAGGGCGTTTTCGTAGCTGCCGGAAACTTCTGTCTGGCGTCCCTGCATCAGACCGGTAAAGCCTCCTACATTGTTTCTGCCCTCTACTGTGCTGGACGAATCGGCAAAATTCTGCCGGAGCTGTCCGCCTGCCGTATAGCCGAACAGACCGCCTACATTGTCGCCCTCTGCCCTGACGGAAGTCTCTCTCGTATAGTTTCCATAGACATTTCCAGCATAGGCGTATTTTCCTGTTATACCTCCGGCAAAGCTCTCCCCAGTCTCCTGGTTTGCGCCTGCCTGGATATCTGTATGGATGACACCGTTTCCAGCCTGTCCTGTGACTGCATTAGACGTCAGTCCGCAGATGCCTCCCCCGTAGGGACCATCAGACTGGATCCTGGAGCGGGCCACCAGATTGCTGTTTATATCTGAGCGTCCTTCTCCTGAAAGTCCTCCTGCTGCCTGAGGCGCCCGAACCGATACCCGATCCGCCAGACAGGTTCCAATGCCGCTTCCATTGATTCCGGCAACGCCGCCTGCATTTGACTTCAGCGCCGTCACCTGGATCCCTTCCACTACGCCGTTTCCCATACCTCCTGTTCCTGCAGCGCCGCCTGCAAATTCCAGACCCTCTACAACAGTCTTAGGAATCTGATAGGAAACTGTCTCATCTTTTCCTGCTGTGCGGACAATACCATAGGACACATATCCGCTTCCTGCAATTCCTCCCACATAGGAAGCCTGGCTGCATCTCACCTCCACATTTTCTGCTATAATATAATTCTGACCGCCGCTTCCGGCAACGCCGCCCAGATATTGAATCGTGTTTGGCGTATCAGGATAAGCATTCTCTGCGGTGACGAAAATATCTGCCACCTTGGATTCCTTCTCCTTGTTCTCTCCTGTACTCTGGCCTGGAATTGTGAAGCTTCCGCTTCCAATGGCTCCGCCGATGTAGGCGATGTTCTTACCCTTTCCGGCTATTTCATTGGTTCCCAGAACCTTAATTCCTGCAGCGCTTATGTCCTCTGTCAGATTTCCGCTTCCAAGAATACCTCCTATGATTTCACGGCCCCGCACCAGATACTCAGAGGAGTAACTGTCTCCGTCTTTTGTAAGAGTTCCCTCGGCAGTAATCCGGCGCATGGGCTGCATGGTGCCTCCTGCCAGCCCTCCTACTCTTGCGTCTCCGGAAACCTTTACATTCCTTACCGTCACATCCTCCACAGTTCCCATATTGTAGCCAATACAGCCTGTATATAATCCCATTCCGGACTCAACGGTAATGTCTTCAAATGTGACGTTTCGAACCGCTCCCTGGTTCATGCCAATCAGGCCAATATTTTCATAGCTGGTCTTTTTCTTTTCATCCGGCACAATCCATCGGCAGTTCTCAAACCGTACGTTGGAAATGCCGGACAGGCAGTTGGAAATAAAGGCATCACGGATTCCGTTTACCTCATGGTCGATTCCGCTGATAGTAAACGGCCCGCCTGCGCTGGTCAGGCTGTTAAGCTTAATGCCTGTCACCAGCTCCTCCTTCGGAATCTGGCTCAGGTCAATGTTTCCTGTCAGCTCAAAATTTCCGTAGGTGTCCTTATATTTTTTCATGGCTTCGTTCCACTCTTTTGCGTTTCCTATCCGCACTGCAGCGCCGCCGGTCGGCGAAACAGAAGCGCTCAGAGTCACCTGGATGTCAGGATCCTCCAGCGACTGCATCACCACGTTGAGGCAGTAAATATTGCCTCCCAGCTCTGACTGGACGAATGGGAATTCCCAGCGCTGCCGGTTCTGTCCTGCCAGCCACTCTGCCTTATACCCGTTTTTCACTGCGCCGTCCGACGCGTTGACGCGGGTATTCATCTTCATTCCGTCTATGTAGACATTGGGAGCTTCCTTCACCTCCGCCACTCTGTACCTGGTTTTATCATAAGAAAGACCAAAGATCAGCTTGTAGGCCTGGGTGATGTTCTTGTGGCCAAACCACTGTTCACACTCTTCTCCCGCCTGGGCATTGATGGAAAATCCGTCCACCTCCAGCTTCATCTCCCCGCTTCCGAATGGAATTGGATCCTGGCCTGGAAGGATCTGCCCGTCTGTGCCCCGCAGCTTAGGCAGATAGCCGTCCGCCACGCCGCGCTCGGTTCCATTGTCATCCCAAATAACGGCATAATCGGAGTCCTTCCAGCCAAGGCGTTTAAAATAGGTGTCGCGAAGGCCTAAATCTGCTGCAGACAGTACTGCCTCTCCGTCGTCCGCATCGCCAGGGTCTACCTTATTATTGAACATCTGGCTCTCGTATCCGAAGTTCTGCCCATATTTTCCTCCAGCCGGATAACCCGCTATCCGGTGGACTCCCTCTGCGCTGGTGCTGTGGACAAAGAGGTTTCCCAGGGACAGATTCCCCTGGAAGCCAGCATAATAGTTCTGCCCGGCGAATGAGCCGACAAGGCCTCCGATAAAGCTTCCGTAGGCATCGATATTAACTTTTGAATAGCAGTTCTCCATCACAGAGGCGTTGGAGGCCTGATAACCGATGAGGCCTCCTGCATTTCTGTATCCTGTGTGGATCGCACCCTCTGTATAGCAGTTCTTTACAGTTACCGTGTCTGTATAGCCGGCAAGACCTCCGATTCCGGCATTATCCAGAGCTTTCATGTTATCCAGTTCCAGTCCCTGCACATAACAGTTCTTTATCTCTGTCTGATGCGCATATCCAAGGAATCCTCCTACATAGGCCTTGGAGTTGGAGGAAGGCTCAAAGGTAACGAGACGGCTGTTTTTTACAGAGGAATTCTGAATCACAGAACCAGCTCTTGACTCGGACGTCAGAAATCCTCCCCGGATGGAAGCATGAAGCTCAGAAGAAACAATCTCCACATGGTCTACTGTTCCCCCTACCACTCTCCTGATAAAACCGATATAGCCGTCTGCGCTGGTCTCAGATACGTTCATCCTCAGGTTTTCCACTTTCAGATTTCTTACTGTTCCATACAGATCAGAGATCATGTAGGGCATGTCCATGCTGATATTTTTAAATACGGCTGTGTGGAGTTCTCCGCTTTCATCCCTCCACTGTCCGTCGATGGTTCCGTAGAAAGCCCGGCTGAGACGGTACTGTGTCTTGAAATCAGAAGGCTGCAGATTTCCGAAATCAAATACATCGGCCTTCAGACGGTAGTTTCCGTAGAGATCTGCCTGGCTGGAGCAGACCTTGTCTCTCCAGTCTGCTATGGTTCTGATGTCACGGTAGAACTCGATCCCCACCTCCATCTTTTCCTGGCTGTTATCCTCCACATCGAAGTTAGTACTGTCATTTCCCGCAATACCGGCTGTAAACTTGTTGACATAGTATTTCGAGCGGAAATGCTCCGGCTGAAACACCCGCACGTCCGCATAGTACAGTCCGGACTCATCGGTTCCCTGTCCTGCAATTTCCGTCTTCGCCGCCGGGGACAGATAGGTCCGCACGCCGGATTCCATATTCATGACAGCTAATTCCACTGCCTTAACCTCCAGGCGGTTCCTGTTTTCAAAATACAGGCGCACCAGGGCATAGTCCTCTCCCTGCTCTCTCACCTCATTTGAAATAAGCTTGATGGAAGCGCTCTGCCGGGACGGCAGGTAAGCTAACGGCTGTTTTCCATCCATACAGGCAGGCATCTTCAGCTGCGGATACAGTCCGTCTGAAACCATGTCAGTAATGAACTGTCCGTCTTCATTGACAGCTGTATCCATCCACTTCTGATCCCAGAGGGACGCTGCAGTCACCCGGTTATTGTAGTTGTTTTTATAATGCTTTTCAGAGAAGGATCGCGTCTCCACATAGCTGATATTCTTTACATAGTTCACGCTTCCCGCCGTCCCCACTGCCGGGCCTGTCTTATCGCTGGGAACTCCGTTCTGCATGGTCATGCCCACGCTGAATACGTTCCTGAGCTCTCCGTTGACCTCCGCCACTACAAGACCCTGATTTCCAAAATCTTTGGTTCCCGGATCCTCCAGTTCAGCCACTGCATACAGATTTCTCACTGCGCCTCCGTTGTGGACGCCTATCAGACCAGCCCTCTGATTGTGGCCTCCCTGGCCGGATACGTTCATATCCATGGTAATCCGGCTCTGTCCGTCGCTTACCAGATAGCCGTTTGAAATTTGTCCGTAATTGGCGTAGGCTGCCAGGCCGCTGGTAGATTTGGTATAGACGTTTCCAGTCATTTGAATGGCAAAATTATTCAGTGTTCCGTAATTGTACTGGCAGATTCCGCCCCAGGTTACATTGTCCTTTCCATTGTCCACGCTGGTCTTTAAAACAATATTTTCCATCACGCCCCGGTTCACATAGGTAATCAGGCCAGTCCCGGTGATCGCCCCTGTCTCCTTTGTCACCTGAATATCAGCCGCCAGATTTTCCACTCTGCCCTGCTCCATAATATTGACAAACAGGGTTCTTCTGCCTTCCATGGTAATCTGGTGGCCCTGAAAATCCATGGTTCCATAGAAATTGCCGATTAAATTGCTGGCTGTCTTTACCTTGATGTCACGCACTACCACAAAATCATCCATTGGACTGTATCTGGCAGCCCGCAGACCGGCTTCCGATTTAATAATCTTTGATGTGCTGGCCGTATTCAGGGAAAGGGAGGAAAGGACAATCCGATTGCCCCCCAGTTCCACAGGCTGGCAGATTTCATACTGACAGTCCGGCTCCGCTTCCTCCAGGTACACAATATCATTAAACTTCCTGTTTTCCGGATCAATCTGGTATTCTTCTGTCCAGCTCTCTGTCTCCCCTTCCATATCTGTCTTTGCGATCTCCAGTGTAAAGAACGGCGCATCTCCCAGATTCTGTTTCGGATCATCTATGGTAATCTGGATTCCAATATTCAGGCTGTCCAGATTCAGGGAAGGGGTTATCTGGCGAAGCACCGGCTTCACTGTATAATTTTCCCCGAAGTTTACGTTAGCTCTGATATAGGCTCCGTCGTCCGGTATCTTCAGATAGTTTGTACCTGTCGCATAGCCTAAGAACGTCTTATCTGCATCGTAGACCAGAATACCGGATATGCCGCTGAGATAGTAAACAGAGGACGCCTTTACAGGCGTGTAACCGCAGTACTGGTAATAGTTATAGCTCTGCTTCACATACCTGTTCTGCTCGTTTAAAAACATACCTGAGTTCCACTTAATGCCGGGATTTTCCCCGCTGTCTAACAGATTTTCTCCAAACAGGCTGTCAGCCCTCTGCCCCAGATAAATCGCATCCTGGCAGTCTCTGTGCATGTTTATCCGCATATACCGGGCGTTCTCCGGCACAGTGACAGTTCCACACAGAATATTGGGATCTGTGTACGTAATATATTTTTTCTCGTCATCATAGAAATGAATACGCTTGTACTGCCAGCTGTCCGCCCCGTCTATAGAGGAATCTATGCGCACCATCTTCGTCCCCGGAACTACCTGCATATAGCCGGTGGACGCTGCGTTTTCCATTTTCTGCTCTTTATCTGCGTTTACAGCAATCCCCTCTGTAATATCAGCCGTTTTCATCAGGTTGGACACAGAATCCGGCTCTGTAAACAGAAGCCTGGAGACATAGGCTGTGGCAGAGTTGCTGATTCCGCAGTAAACCCGGATATACCGGACACCTGGATTTGCCTTATAATAGCTTCCCGGCTCTCCGCCAAATCCCGGCGTATTCACAGCTTTTATCGGCTTTTTTTCACTGTCGTACTGGAACACCTTGGCAGCTGTGCCGCCTCCCAGCATGTACGCAGTATCCTCCTCCACCTCAATATAATCTGATACCAGGTTGTTTACACTGTAAAATACTCCGTTGTCATTGATGGCATAATCCAGCTCTCCCTGGTTAATGTCAAACAGGTTAATGCTCTCGATAGAGTACCCGCCCTTTGGATTCTCTGTCTCATAACTGTTCCCCATGCTGTCCAGCTTCATCGTACCGTAAAGCAGGTTCTCGGCGCGGAAAGTCAGCTGTCCCAGAATCTTCTGCAGCATTTTGCTGGTGTTGGTATAGCCCTCGTTATACTCTGCCGCTACTATTTCCAGCCTGTAGTTAGTATTTTTTTCCAGATTCTGGAAAGTAATGCTGTCCATGGCGTTTAATTCTTCCACCGTCATGGCGCGCACTTCCAGAAGGGAGGCGTTGGAGTCGTTTCTAAGGCGCAGCGTCAGCTTCCCTCCCAGCACAGCCCCGTCTGGATCCTCCACCCTCAGCTTATAGAAAGAGGCAGAGCTGCCGTTGACATAAGACATGTCGTAATCGACTGCTGCCGGCTGCTTTAAGGTTTTAAAGGAGGTATGATAATACCGTCCCGTTACATCCTCCTCCACTGCGGCGCCATCACTGCTGCCCCGCACTGCTTTAGCCCGCACACGGGCCTGGAAATCAGTGGCTGAGGACAGACTGCCCTCTCCGAAATGCACTTTCAGGGTTCCGTTTGTCAAAAGAGCGTCCCAGACGCTTTTTCCTTCCCCGCTGTCCGCAGGGAGGGACACTGTGACAGCAGGCGCATACGACGGACTCTCTGCTGCTGAAGACGGAGTGGCTAAAACAATCTCATCTCCTGGCTGCATGGTTTCCTGTTCCAGACTTTCTCTCTCCAAGTTCATAGAAAAAACGGCGTCGTCTGCCTTAGACGTATGTAAGGAAACATCCAGCCGGGAAATAAACGGATACAAAGCCTTTGGAATCTCCGAGCGAATCTTTGCGTCTATTTCAGCCGAACTGCTGGCTACAGAATCTGCTTCCAGATAGAAATTTACAGTTCCAAGACCTGTAAGAGAACCGGTAGTTATCGGCAGTTCTCCCATCACTTCTTTTTCATGGAGCTGGCCGTCTTCTACGTCAAAACTTCCTTTCACCCATACGGTGTAAACCGTGTTGGGGAGAAGGCTTGTAAATACCAGCTCTGCCTCGTCTCTGTTTTTCAGTTCATAGCGGATAAATTCCTCTTTTTCTCCTTCCAGCTTAAAGGGAACCGGCGTCTCCGGCATATCGCCATAGGTCACATACAGATACGGCGTCTCGCTGTACTTTGCCTGATTCGGATTTTGAATCTCCACATGAAGGGACGTTTTGTCAATGGTACTCTTGTGATCTGCCCACAGCACGGCTTTCGGCGTCTCCTTGCAGGTTCGCGCCTGTCCCTTTACCATGCTTTCCTCCTCCACTGGAAGGCGGTTGCCGTAGCGGTCGTAAAGGGTGATCCGATAGTCGTAGTGACTGTCAGAGTCAAGAATATCCGGTGTTTTCCATACAATGGAATCTCCCCGCTTCAGCTGATTCATCTGAGCCGTTCCCATGGAGGTGGAAGGGCCGTTCCAGTCCGGCATTCCCTTTTTCTCAAAATCCAGCTGCACTGCCGCAATATAGGGAACTGCGCTTAATTCCCCCTCTGCGTCAGAGGAGGAAGCCCTCCTTTGGTTCTCTGAAAGAATCTGGAAATCCCTGACAAAAATGGCATAAGGCTCCACTTTCACAGCGTCCGCTTCCTGGAAAACCTCCATGGCATCCAGCGCACTGACTGGCAGAGTCTTTCCGCAGGCAGTCCTCTCCAGAAAAATTTCCCGCTGCTTTCCCTGCTGTGGATGGCGATAGTCAAAATATCCCTCCACCTCGTACCTGGTATCCGGTTCCAGAGGCTCAATGGCAATTTCTCCCGGCGTGTAGAACATTTTCCGGTAGGCAGCACGGGTCTCCCCCTCCCTGTAGAACACTAAACGCACTCCCTTAATCATGGAGTTGGATGGATCCTGGATCGAAAGCTGTGCCTTAGTGCTGTACACACTGAACACAAAGTCCTTTACAGACGCAGACGGCTTCTCAAAGGGGAACTCTCCCCCGTCCTCTCCGCCCGGAATATCGCCCTCTCCGCTGTCTCCGGAACCGCTGCCCCCGGAGCCGTCTCCATCCGGATGTTCCGGAAGGCCTGGTTTTTCTCCCTCTCCCTCCTCATCTCCTGAGCCGTCCATAGAGTCTTCTTCCTCCGGAAGGTTCGGAAACTTCCAGTTGGGACTGTCCCCCGGAATAGGCGGATGAACAGGAACAGAATCTTCAGAACGCCCCTCCTGAGGCAGAGTTTCCGCCGGAAGGCTCTCCCCCTGATTCTGTTCCGTCTCCAGAATCTCCCTCTCCTCTGTCTCAGAAACGGATTGTCCGTATTTTACGGACATGTCTTTCTCAGAAAGCGTCTCTGCTGCTGTCTCCTCCTTCGTCTCCTCCGGCTTCTCCCTGTCGGCGGCGCTGTCATCCTGTTTTTCCTCAGGCTCCCCGTCCAGGCCTGTCAGACGGGCAACCAGTTCCCCATAGGGCATGGTAACGCTTCCCACCGTCACTTCCGCCTGGATTACGTCCCGGTGCTGGCTGTAGAGATAGCGCCCTTCCTGGAATTCATACCAGGAAACCCCCTCTTCTGTCAGGTTCATCAGGCTGTTGACAGGGATCTTCTTTTCTCCGGCCCCTGAACGGATTCTCATCTCCTGGACGTTCAAAAACAGGCCGTCTGGACTTTTCATAAAAATGAACTCGTCCGGATCCGCCTGTTCTCTGTCCCGGTTATAGCTATGTCCGTATGCTACGTACAAACCGTCATAAGTATTCAGTACAGTAAAATCAGACGCAATCAGTAACGTCTCGTCGGAAAGGCTGTAGAGAAAATTTCCCTCATTGACATACACTGGATAAGACAGATTAAGCGTATCATATTCCTTTCCTACAAAGCGGTTTCCCCTCCGGCCATAGATGGGAGAGGACTCCTCATATTTTTTAAGCTCCAGATCCAGAGACTCCTCCCCCGGATCCTGATTTTTCAGATTTTTGGCTGCCTGGGCTTCATCGATCACATACATGGCATCCTGAGTATATCCTAACAGCTTATAATTGTAAAACTGTGCAAAAATCAGAACCACTGCAATCACTGCCGCAAAGATCCCGGCTTTTTTCATTCGTTTCCCTCCTGCCTGTCTCTATTTTAATAATTCAAAGGCATCCGGACTGGGGGATAAGAGAAAAGACTTCCCGCTGTCCAGATCTGCTATGTCACTGCTCATATTCAAACTGTATTGTTCTCCTCCAGAGACTGCGCGCACGATCTCTTCCCCGCTGGACACATACTCCGCCTGTCTGCTCTCCTGTGAATAATAATAAAATCCCTTTTTGTTAAACACAGAAATATAGGAGAGAGGGGAAAGCTCCAGATTTTCTGCTCCCCATGACACAGTCACCGGCTCCAGAAACAGATAAGTATTCTTTCCATCGAACAGGTATCCTCCGTTTAACTGGTGCTCCTTTCTGCCTCCTGTGCGGATACGCGCCACGCCATCTGAAACAGAAACTCTGGCAAAGTGATTGACTCTCCGAATCAGCCCTGTGTCATAGTTGGAATAAATCATTTTTCTGCTTAAAACCACGTCGCCGCTCTCCCTGCAGTACACAGGCACACCGGAAAGGAGAAGGGTTCTGGATCCGTTCTGTAGGATAACCTCCCCATCAGAATCCCTGTATTTGAGCTTTGTCGTGCCTTTGTACTCCTCCCTCTCTCCCATGATACTGACTATCACAGGTTCCCGTATCGTCACGGTGTCTTTATTGGCTATGTAGATCGCCGTAGCTGCCATAGCCGCCAGAAGAGCTGCCACTACAGCTCCTGTAATCATCTTCTGTTTTCCCTTCAGGCGGGGACCGTTATTCTTCTTTCCGAATTTCAGGATTTCCATTTCGTCTTGTCCTTCCCTCCGATATTTTTTTTATATCACGTAAAAAGAAATACGCTGTATACAGAACCATAAAAAGGCCTGCCAGCACATACACTGCAAAGATACTGTTCTCAAAACGGATCTCTCTCATATATGCCAGAAGCACTCCGCTGGCATAGAGCCCGCCGAGCATCAGAAGCGTATTTCCTGCCTCTTCCAAAATTCCACGGATTCTAAAGCTTAAAAGCCCCAGAATCACTGCGAAGCTGATCAGCATCGCCGGATATACCGGTCTGCTGACTGTCATTGTCACCACCGCATAGGCCATCATCACCAGACGCAGATAAAGGCAGCTGACCCTTATCTGCTCTGTCTGGGACAGGTCTGTAAAAAAGCCGTGGATCCGAATCAGTATTCCGTTCCAGCCAAAGCGGCTCAGGCTGATGCGGTAGATAATCCCCAGCACAAGGCCGAGGCCTGCCGACACCGCCATGTAGCCCTTCAGCATCCAGACTGCGTCCATCACTCTTCCAAACATGTAAAATCCTCACTAATCATCAGCGAAAACAGGTTTTTCCTGTGGCTGAAGAACCCTTTCATGGGTCCGGTCTGGTACTCCCCTTCTCCGGACACAATGGCGACCGTCCCGTCGATCTCCCCAATTACAGGCATGTAATCCTCCATAATCAGCAGGTTGTACTCCCTGCTTTTAATGCGGATCAGGCTCACGCCTTCTATTTCTCTCAGCCCGTCCTCCATGCTTATGACTCTGGCTGTGATCCTTCCTTCCATACCTTGCCCCTCTGCTATTCTCTGTGAAGACGTCTGTAGCTTCCAATCATAAAGAATTCCAGCTCGTCCACCTCATCGTATTCCCCTGACAAAATTGCCTCTACATCATCTAAAATATCAGACACAGCCACGTATTCGCCCGGCACGCCTGTAAAGTTTTCCGCCACGGCCATAGGCTGGGTAAAATAATTTCTCAGCTTTCTGGAACGGTAGAAAATCTGCTTGTCATCAGCAGACAGCTCCTCAATTCCCAGTACGGCGATAATCTCCTCCAGCTCCTCGTAGCGGGCCAGATACTTTAATACCTCCTCCACCAGGCTGTAGTGGCGCTCCCCGATTTTTTCCATATCGATCATAGAGCTTCTGGTGTGGAACACGTCCACCGCCGGATAGAGTCCCTTTTCCGCCACCTTACGGCTCAGGGTAATCTGGCCGTCCAGATGCTGGGTAATGGTCTGCACTGCCTCATCAGTAATATCATCTGCCGGGATATAGATGGCCTGGAAGGAGGTAATGGAACCCTCCGGTGTAGAGTTAATCCTCTCCTCGATTTCACTTACCATACTCTCGATATTAGCCGGATAGCCGTTCTCTATAGGCATCCGGTTCATGTCAGCGCTGATCTCCGAGCTGGCCTGGACGAACCGGTAAATATTGTCAATAAACAATAATACGTCCTGGCGCTTCTGATCTCTTAAGTATTCTGCGATAGTCAGTCCTGCAAAGACTGCCTTGCTCCTGGCCATGGAATTTTCTCCCATCTGGCCGAATACCATAGAGATCTTGTCCAACAGGCCGCTCTCCTCCATCTCGTCATAGAGCTCCTTTCCCTCTCTCGAACGCTCTCCCACGCCGATAAACACCGAGTTGGACTGAAAGCCCTTGTATACATTATTAATCAGCTCCTTGATCAGCACTGTCTTTCCTA
>CAUCIO010000044.1 GCA_958442925.1 uncultured Clostridium sp.
GCCTCCAGAATATACTCAAAGGCTTCCTCATCGCCGGACAGATCCGGGGCAAAGCCTCCCTCATCTCCTACTGCAACGGCCAGTCCTTTCTCCTTCAGCAGATCCCGAAGTCTGTGGAAAACCTCTGCGCACCACCTGAGTCCCTCCCGGAAGCTGCCGGCTCCCACAGGCATAATCATAAATTCCTGAACGTCCACTGTGTTAGCTGCGTGAGCTCCTCCATTTAAAATATTCATCATGGGAACCGGCAGGTAAGAACCGTTTACGCCTCCCAAAAACTGATACAAAGGGATTTCCAGGGCTGTGGCAGCTGCTCTGGCACAGGCAATGGAAACAGCCAGGACAGCGTTGGCTCCCAGCCTGGATTTATCTTCTGTGCCATCCGCCTGAATCATAGCCCGGTCTACCGCATAGATATCAGAAGCGTCCATTCCGCAGAGAGTCTGTCTGAGCACTGTATTGACAGCCTCCACTGCTTTTAGAACTCCTTTTCCGCCAAATCGGCCTGCATCATGATCCCGGAGCTCCAGAGCTTCAAATTCTCCTGTGGAAGCTCCGCTGGGGGCTGCACCTCTTGCCGAGATACCTCCCGTCAGAATCACTTCCGCCTCCACCGTGGGATTTCCTCTGGAATCAATGATTTCTCTTCCAATTACCTGTTCAATTTTCAAATGCTTCATCACATTTCTTCCTTTCTTCTGCTCTGCTACAGAAGGCCTACCAAATCGAGACTGGGCTTTAATGTTTCTTCACCAGGCTGCCACTTAGCCGGGCAGACCTGATCTCCGTGTTCTGCCACAAACTGAGAGGCCTGGACTCTTCTGAACAGTTCGTCTGCATTTCGTCCCACATTTCCCGCAATCACCTCGTAAGCTACGATTTTCCCATCTGGATTCACAATGAAACTGCCTCTTTCAGCCACGCCTTCGGCCTCGATCATAACGTCGAAATCTCGGGCCAGGGCGCCAGTAGGATCCGCCAGCATTGGATAATGAATCTTCCGGATAGTCTCCGAAGCGTCGTGCCATGCCTTGTGGACATAATGGGTATCACAGGAAACGCTGTAAATCTCGCATCCTGCCTCCTGGAACTCCTGATACTTGTCCGCCAAATCCGCCAGTTCTGTGGGACAGACAAACGTAAAGTCTGCCGGATAAAAAAAGAATACGCTCCATTTGCCCAGCACGTCTTTCCTGCTGATCTCCTTAAATTCCCCGTCTAAATAGGCCTGGACCTTAAATTCGCTGATTTCTTTCCCAATTAATGACATACTTATTCCTCCTGTTTTTATCATGCGCTGTTTTTCCGTATTTATGATAGTTAGTTTAAGCTAACTATAAGTATCATATCAATTTTTCATAAAAATGTCAAGGTGCTCCTGTTCAGGGAGGCTAAAACGCCTCCCTGAGTCTTTCAACCGCCCGCTTCTCAATACGGCTCACATAGGATCTGGAAATCCCCAAAACGGCTGCCACTTCTCTCTGAGTATGTTCTCTGGTTCCAAACAGACCGTACCGCATACGGATTACCTGTTTTTCTGTATCCTTTAAGCAGGTTTCATAAGCCTGATAAAGCTCCTTCACATCCTGCTCCATGATAATCGTATCCAGAACCTGAATCTCATCTGCTTCCAGAACGTCCATCAGGCTGACTGTCTCCCCATCCTTGTCTGTTCCAATCGTATCGTAAAGAGAAACATCTCTGGCCCTCTTTCTTCCGGAACGGAACATCATCAGAATTTCATTTGCTATCCTCTCCTCAATGCGCCTTTCTGGCAGGGATCACCTTAAAATTGACAGAACTTCTCCACCGGCTTATACTTGTCATAGATAGGAGGGAAAATAATGGACTTTCAAAACAGCTTTCCAATTTGGAACCAATTGACAAAACATCAGCAGGACAGAATTCTCGGAAGCCTTATGACAAGCCGCGTTTCCAGAGGTACCATTGTCCATAACGGCAGCACAGACTGTACGGGACTGCTGCTTCTGAAATCGGGACAGCTCCGGGCCTACATTCTCTCCGACGAAGGGCGGGAAATCACGCTTTACCGGCTGTTTGACATGGACATGTGCCTTTTTTCCGCATCCTGCATGATTCGTTCGATTCAGTTTGAAATCATCATCGAGGCGGAAAAAGATACGGAGCTGTGGATCATCCCGGCAGACGTGTATAAAAGTATTATGAACGAATCAGCGCCTGCAGCCAACTATACAAATGAATTGATGGCTTCACGCTTTTCTGATGTGATGTGGCTGATCGAGCAGATTATGTGGAAAAGTCTCGACAAACGGGTAGCGGCCTTCCTGCTGGAGGAGGCCGCCATTGAGGGAACCTGCCAGTTAAAAATCACCCATGAAACAATTGCCAACCACCTGGGTTCTCACCGGGAAGTCATCACCAGAATGCTCCGTTACTTTCAAAGCGAGGGCATGGTGCGGCTGTCCAGAGGCATGGTATCCATTCTGGATGAAGAAAAACTGAAGGCAATTCAGGAGTCTTAGGCAGGTTCTAAGCTGATTCTAAAGGCTTTTTTCCCGGTTTTTTACCTTACAGAGCATTTGAGTCATGGTTCCCATAGGGCAGACTACGCACCAGCTTCTGGGCTTGAAAAAAACCATCATAAGTACTCCCAGTACAGTAGACGTCAGCATTACGCTGTAAAAACCAAAAGCGAACTGAGCTGTTCCCTCATGAAACAGACTGCCATGGTATGCCCAGTGCCAGGGCAGTTTCCAAGTCCACAAAAGCGTAACTGCCTGCTTTAAGTCCTGTGCTCCGGCAAATACAAGATAGGTATTCCAGAGCATCTGGGCAAACATCAAAAGGAAAAAGGCGAGAAACCCATAGCGGAACGCTTTCCCTTTCATCCATCCCGGCATATCTTTTTTTCTGGACAGCCCCAACCGTCCCCCCAGAAGTCCAAACAGCTGCCCTCTTCCGCAGTACCGATTGCAGTATCCCTTTGTTCCTTTCGACAGGGAGATAAACAGAGGAAGGAAGAAGCAGATGAGCCCCAGCCATGCAAATAAAATATTAAAAAATCCCAGTGCCAGATAGGTGAGGGACAGCATCCACAAGTAATCATACCATTGCTTTTTCACGCTTCCACCTCCTGCAGAGAAATCACACTGGCCGGACACTCCTTTACGCACTTACCGCAGCCTACGCATTTATTCCAGTCTACTTCTGCCATAATCCCTTTCACTACCTGTACTGCTTTCAGGGGACAAACCTTTACGCAGCAGCCGCAGGCCACACAAAGACTTTGCTCTACCAGAGCTTTTTTTCGCTTCCGTTCCATCTCACACCTCCCAGGCCGCGGTATTTTCTGCCACGGCCCTGCTTTTTTATCATACTTATTTTTTGTCTTCTCTATCCTATGTTCTCGCCATTCCGTCTACGCTCAGCACCACTCCTGTAATATAGGAGGCATCCTCTGAGGCCAGGAATACGAAGGCGTTGGCAATGTCCTCCGGGCGTCCCAAGCGGCGCAGAGGAATTTTCTCGATCATAGGCTCAATCACTTCTTTCGGCACTGCCTTCATCATGTCTGTTTCCGTGATTCCAGGGGCTACGGCATTCACCCGGATCCCCTTAGGACCCAGCTCCCTTGCCAAAGATACAGTCAGTCCGTTGACTGCAAATTTAGACGCCGGATAGGCAAAGCCGCTGGGCTGTCCGGAAATGCTGACCATGGAAGAAGTAGACAAAATGACTCCCTGTCCCCGAGCCGTCATGCATTCGGCCGCTGCCCTCGTTGCATTGAATACCCCTTTCACGTTCAGATCCATGACTTTATCAAAGGTTTCCTCTGTGTACTCCATAAAAGGCGTGCTTTCAGATATACCTGCGTTATTTACCAGAATATCGACACATCCGTAGAGCTTTGCCGTCTCTCTGAACGCATCGCGGACAGAATCGAGACTGGCTAAGTCAGGGCTGATTCCGGCTACTGTTGAATTTGGATGTCTTTCTCTCAGCTGAGACACAGCTTTGTCTGCGGACTCCTGAGAGCTGGCCGTAATGATCACTAAAGCTCCCTCCTCCAGAAACTTATCTGCAGTGGCAAATCCAATTCCCCGGCTTCCGCCTGTAATAATAGCAACTTTATCTTTTAATCTCATACAAGCACCTCCTGTATTATTATGGTTTTACTATACAGGAAATGCCTCTCTTTTTCTGTGATATCATCACACTCCCAGAATAACATGGGCGTCTGCCCCATCCCACACTACTTTTTGCACAAGAACGCGAATGGCCGCCCTTTTCTCCTCAACCGTCATTTCATCCATACAGTTTTCGAAGATGGCAATCAGCTGATAAAGCAAATCAAACTCCCTGTCGTCAAGAGCCTGCTGTAAATTTGCTTTCTCCAGCTCTTCCATACGCCGTTCCAGGGACTGATATTCTTCATTCATCTGTTCCATCCGCTTAATGACATGAGCCCTGGCAGGACTGTCACCCATATCTGCAAGAGAGTCTACCAGAGAATTGATTTTCTTCTCCATTTCAGTTTTTTCTGTCTGCATACGGAACAGACGCTGTTCGCAGTTACCGGGGCTTCCTGTGTAAAATCCACGGCTCTGTTCCAGCTTGGCAATGAAAGTATCTTTATCCTCTGACAGCATTTTAATCTGCTCCACTACCGCCGCATCCAGAGTATTTCCGTTGACATTTTTGCCGCTGCATACAGACCTCTGGCTGCGTTCTTTCATCTTACAGACATAAGTGTAAACAACCTTGTCATCTGCTGTTTTGCGCCTGCTCATTTTCGGATACATACGTTCACCGCAGCTGCAGAATAACAAGCCGGTCAGAAGCGCTTCGTTGCTGCGCGGTTTTCGGAAAGATTTGGATTTATTCCGTTCCAGAGAATCCTGAATCCGGACCCATACTTTTCCTGGAATCAGTCCCGGATGTCTGCCAACAGACACAATCCATTCACTGGGCGGAAGGTATTTTGCCGCTCTGCCTTTTTCCTGATCTGTACGGTTGTAAGCCATAATCCCATGTTTATTGTCAAAAGCATCCTTTTCAGAAAACAAGTCAGAACCGTGCTGAATGAAAAAATGATAGGCGTCTTCGTCTGCAATCATATAAACAGGATTCTGTAAAATAGCTTTAATAGAAAAGCGGGTAAAATACTTATTGTTCTTTGTTTTCATTCCCTGCTTCATTAAAGCGGCCTCTGTTAAGGTCAGCGAATCTGTTTCTACATATAAATCATAAATAGTTTGAATCACTTCCGCTTCTTCCGGAATCAGCTTCAGCCTGCAGGCTTTCCTCTGCTTTCCCTCAATGGTAATACTCCTGACTGACTCCGAAGCATATCCTGTAGGCGTCATACCGCCCAGCCATCGTCCAGTCTTTGCCAGTTCATGCATATTGTCGCGGATACGTTCTGCAATGGTTTCGCGCTCCAGCTGGGAAAAAACAGATGCAATATACATCATGGCCCGTCCCATGGGAGTGCTGGTATCAAACTGTTCTTTGATGGAAATAAAAGCGATATCCAGGCGAGCCAGCTCTTCAATCAAACCGGAGAAATCACTGACATTTCTGCTGATACGGTCCAGCCGGTAAACAATGATCGCTTTAAATTTCCTCTGTTTTGCTGCTTCCATCATTTTCTGAAAAGCCGGACGGTTCAGATTTCCACCGGAAAAGCCTTCATCTTCATATACAATAATGCTGTCTGCAGCGGCATCGCCATCATGTACGCGAACATATTCTTTGCAGAGTTCGATCTGATTGCCGATACTTTCGCCTTTGCCTGTGAATTTGGATTTACGGGAATAAACCGCAGTTACTTCTTCATTTTTCCGCATGTCAGGTCCTCCCTGTTTTTATATCATTTTAGTCCTGAATCACTGAAAAAAGTCCTGAATCATATCTGTTTTTTCATTCAGCGCCTGTTTTCGAAAACCAGGGGAATACCGGACAACTTCCCGCTCATAGACTGAGATATCGAAGGAGGTGCGCGGTATCGCAAGAAAAAGTACTCCAATCCATGTGATTGTCCATTATCCGGAAACTGCAGAAGGAAAGCAGAAACTGGCAGAGCGTGCTGCCAGTGTCCACGCCGCCCTGGCCAGTCAGTACATCAAAAAACTGCATTGTCCTTCCAAACAGAAGGCGCAGCTGCTGGATGCGGTTATCAAATCCGTATCCAGCAGAGAAAGCAGGTGAACAAACAATTTAAAGTTTGAACACCTGCTTTTTATAAACGCATCTGTGTTAGGATAGCATTCTCTACACATTTTGCCGCATAGGTGGCCAGCCTGGAACCACGATCTGCCTTAAAGGTATTGACAGCCTTGATAAGCCCTATGGTTCCTACTGACAGCAGATCCTCTGTCTCATAGTCTGTGTACTGGTATTTCTTAGCAACATGGGCCACCAGTCTCAAATTTCTCTCTATCAGAACGGCTTTTGCTTCCTCGCTGCCCTCTCTGTACTGCTCCAGATAAGTTCGTTCCTCTTCTGCTGATAGTGGTTTGGGAAATGTCTTCAAAAAAAGCCGCCTTTCAGATACATTAATGTATCTTATGCAAAGGCGGCTGTGCAAGTGCTTTTCCCTACAGGAACACAGGTTGGTTTATTTCTTTATCTCATCAGTTCCTCCTTCCAGCTGTCCTCCTCCGCCATCACGGAGCGGGAAATATACTCCAGATGGCTGTTCATATCTAAATCGCCCTCATAAAACAGGATGGCAGCTGTATTTCCTCCTCTGGCGCAGACGATCTGTCGGTTTCCTCCCATATCGATCACGCTGACATCATCAAATCCATAAATCCCATTCTGATACAGATTTGCCTGCTGAGAAATTCCCATGTATTTCGAGCAGACCTGATCCAGCAGTTTCTGTGCATTCTCCTCCCGCCTTGTCTCATAGAGATAAAGCTGTAATTTTACGGGAATTCCCGCCTCTGCCGCCTGATCCTGAAACTTATAACCTGACTGTTCTATATAGAGATTTTTCTTCACCAGAGGATTTCTTTCTATCCTGTAGCTCTGGCTTCTCGGCTCTCCCTGTTCTAAATCTGGAGTATAGTACTCTCCTTCCATTCTGGCAAGGCTTAGAAAATCGCTGCGGTCAGCCGTTTCTCCCAGACTGCCGGAAGAACTGGAGAGGTTCATCACAAGCATCAGCAGAATACTCGCAGTCCAGAATCCTTCCAGAACCTTTAAAAATCGTCCTGCCTTTCTCATGGAACTCCGGTATTCCTCATCCGGCATGGGCTTTCCTGCCTTCAGCGATCCTGTCTGCCCCCGGATCCACACTCCCATAGCCAATGCAGAAAACCAGGAAATCGTGAACGCAGCCAGCAGCAGAACTGCAAACAGTCCGCTTCCATATAAAAATTGGAGGGGCGTACTTCTACTTTTCCAGCTCAGCCAGCACAATACTGCCGTCAGCGCAATGAGAAAAATTCCTCCGAATCTTAAGCTTCTAAACCGCTGATCCAGAAACAGGAGTCCCACGCTCTGAGTGGAAGCCAGCGCCTCCTCCTCATCTCTCTCTTCTGTCTCAGAAAAGAAAATATCGTAAAGATGACGGTAGGAGGCCGCATAGATCCAGCCCCGTTTTCTCCATTCTTCCTTCTGTTCCTCAGAGATCCGTTTTTTCTCGTAAGGTTCCAGGCGGAAGACCAGTTTTTTTGGCTCTCCCTCCTGAAAATAAAAGGTTCTCCCTGCCGTATCAAACAGGAAGTTTCCCGAAAGGCTCTGATACTGGAGCCAGCTCTCTATCCCCTGTACGTCATACTCCCTGCACGGCGGTTTCAGTGCGATTTCCTTTTTCATACAGATCCCCCTCTCCCGGAAGTATACTGACTTTTCTGGATTTTCTTTTATTTTAACACATTTCTCTTCTCTTTATCTGAACAAATCCTTACACAATTCTTGCAGAAATCTTAAAGTCCCCCGCATAAAATAGTTCGCTCCTCTGTCAGAATGCAGCAGGCATTTTCCATTACGACAGTTCAAACATGCCTGTGTAAAGCTGGTAGTATTCCCCTCTCTGGGCGATCAGTTCCTGATGATTTCCCCTCTCGATGATCCGTCCCTGCTCCAGTACCATAATGGCATCGGAATTGCGCACGGTAGACAGCCTGTGGGCAATGACAAACACCGTCCTGCCCTCCATCAGCCGATCCATTCCCTTCTCGATCAGCCGTTCCGTCCTGGTGTCAATAGAGCTGGTGGCCTCGTCCAGAATCAGAACCGGCGGATCTGCCACCGCCGCTCTGGCAATAGCCAACAGCTGCCTCTGGCCCTGGGAGAGATTTCCGCCGTCCGCCGTCACCATGGTATCGTAGCCTTTCGGAAGCCGCCGGATAAAGGAATCGGCGTTGGCCAGCCTGGCAGCCGCCTCCACCTCCTCCCTGGAAGCGTCCAGGCGGCCGTAGCGGATGTTGTCCTCTATAGTTCCTGTAAACAGGTGGGTATCCTGCAGCACAATTCCCAGGGAATGCCGCAGATCATCCTTTTTGATCCTGCTTACATCAATGCCGTCGTAGGTAAGTTTTCCTCCGTCTATATCGTAAAACCGGTTGATCAGGTTGGTAATCGTGGTTTTTCCAGCTCCTGTAGAGCCTACAAAGGCAATCTTCTGCCCCGGCTTGGCATAGAGGCTGATATCCTTAAGAATCGGGTGTCCCGGCTCGTATCCAAAATTAACATGTTCAAACCGCACGTCTCCCCGCAGGGGAATCAGCTGCTCCGTGCCGTCTGCCTTTCTGTCTTTCCAGGCACAAAGCCCCGTCCGCTCCCTGGATTCCTCAACGGTTCCGTCTGGACGGTCCTTTCTGTTTACCAGGGTGACGGTTCCCTCATCCACCTCCGGCTCCTCGTCCATAGCCTCAAAGATCCGTTCTGCGCCGGCCATGGCGGCCAGCATAAAGTTAGACTGGAGAGTAAACTGGTTAATGGGCATGGCTGTCTGGCGGACAAAAACCAGATAGCTGGTCAGGCTTCCCACATCTGTCCATCCCTTTAAGGCCATATAGCCGCCTACCATAGCCACAATGGCAAAATTCACGTAGGAGATGCTGACGATCACCGGAACCATGCTTCCAGAGTAAGTCAGCGCGCTGGTAGCCGCCTCTCTCAGCTGGCTGTTCTTCTGGCGGAAGGCCTCGATTCCCGCCTGCTCATGGTTAAATACCTTCACTACCTTCTGGCCGGCTGTCATCTCCTCAATAAAACCGTTCAGTTCTCCCAGATACTTCTGCTGAAAATTAAAGTAATATTTGCTCTTTTTTCCACTATAGCGAATGTAGGAAAACATCAGAATATAGCAGACAAATACAATCAGGGACAGACGCCAGTTCAGCACAAAAATCAACGTGAGGGTTCCCACAATCTGAATAAAGCTCTGGACAATCATGGCAAAGCTGTTATTAAAGGCGTCGGAGATGGTATCCACATCGTTGGTAAAGCGGCTCATAATATCGCCGTGGGTTCTGGTGTCAAAGTATTTCAGGGGCAGGGACTGAATATGGTTAAACAGATCCCGCCTGATTTCATAAATGATTTTCTGGGCCGCCACCACCATGGTCTGGGTGTAGCCGTAGGCTGCGGCCACGCCGCACAGATAGATCATTCCTGTAAACGCCACTGCCCAGAACAGGCCTTCCACGTCTCCCGGCACAATGTACTGATTGACAATCGGCTTCAGCATGTAGGTTCCCACAAGTCCAGCCGAAGCGCTGACAGAGACTAAAACAGCCACCAGAAGAAGCAGGAACTTATGGTTTCCCATGTAACCCATAAGTTTTAATACTGTGCGCTTTAAATTCTTTGGACGCTTTCCATTAAACTGTCTCGCCATCTTCCTCTCCTCCCTTCTGCTGCGAATAGTAAAGCTCCTGATAGATTGGATCTGTCTCCAAAAGTTCCCTGTGCTTTCCTACTGCATGGATTTTTCCGTCCTCCAGAATCACGATCTGATCTGCGTCCATCACGGATGACACTCTCTGGGCAATGATAATTTTTGTCATGTCGGAAAGCTTCGCCAGCTCTGCCCTGATTTTCGCGTCAGTAGCCGTATCCACAGCGCTGGTGGAATCGTCAAAAATCAATACTTTTGGATGCTTTAGCAGCGTTCTGGCAATGCACAGCCTCTGCTTCTGGCCGCCGGATACGTTGACGCCTCCCTGGCCCAGATCCGTGTCGTATCCTTCTGGCAATCTGCTTATGAATTCATCGGCACAGGCCGCCTGGCAGGCCCACTGAATCTCCTCTTCATCTGCATCAGGATTTCCCCATCTTAAATTCTCCCGGATACTCCCGGAAAACAGGAGATTTTTCTGAAGTACAATTCCCACCGCATCTCTCAGATGCTCTAATGTATAAGTTTTAATATCCTTACCGCCTACTTTCAGACTTCCTGAGGTAATATCGTAAAGGCGAGGAATCAGCTGTACCAGGGTACTCTTGGCAGAGCCTGTTCCTCCAATAATGCCCACTGTCTCTCCAGCCTTTATGTGAAGGCTGATATCTGAAAGTACATACTCCTTTGCCTCTTTTTTGTATTTAAAGAGCACATGGTCAAAGTCTATGGAGCCGCACTCCACCTGTTCCCTGATCCCATCGCCATCAGCCAGGTTTATCGGCTCGTCAAAGACTTCTCCGATTCGCTTAGCGCTGGCCAGGGAGCGGGTCAGCATCAGGAAAACACCGGAAAACATCATCAGGGAATTGATAATCTGCTGTACGTAGCTGAGAAATCCCGTCAGTTCTCCCACCTGCATACCTCCTGTCTGAGTCATTCTTCCTCCAAACCACAGAATCAGTACAATCGCCGTGTACATGACAATCTGAAATGCAGGAAGGTTCATCACTGCATAGTGAAAGGTAGTCTGGCTGGTTTCCCTCAGACTTGCATTCACCTGAGCAAATTTCTCCTCCTCATACTCTCCTCTCACAAAGGCTTTCACCACCCGGACTGCATTTAAATTCTCCTGGACAATGGCATTCACCCTGTCCATGGCTGTCTGAAGCCTGCTGTACATAGGAGCTACCCGGCTGACAATCTGGTACAGGATAAAGGCCAGCACAGGGATACAGACTGCAAATACCAGAACCAGTTTTTTGTTCAGATAAAAAGTCATGCCAAGCCCCATTAAAAGCATAATCGGGCTCCTGGTTAAGGGCCGCAGCCCTCCGCTTATAGTATTCTGCATCACCGTTACGTCTGTAGTCATCCTGGTAATCAGAGATGAAGTCTCAAAGTGATCCAGATTCTCAAAAGAATACTCCTGAACCTTCATATACTCCGCTTCCCGCAGGGCGGCTCCAAAGCCATTGGCCGCTCTGGCTGAAAACCTGGCATACAGAAGGCCTGTAAACAGAGCAAACAGGGCGCATCCCATCATAGTCAGCCCTCTGGACACGATGTAATCCATGTCTTTATTGGCCACTCCTACATCAATCATATCCGCCATCAGCATGGGAATCGTCAGCTCAAAGCTGGCTTCAATTATCATAAACATCACTGCCAGAAAGAATTCTCTCCGGCAGGGTCTCATAAACTTAAAAATCCGTTTCAAATCCTCCAACGCTTTTCCTCCTTTAAAGAGCGTCACGGCCGCTTAAGTTTCTGTAAATCCGGCTCAGATATTCGGTTACCTGCTCTTTTTCCTGTTCTGAAAAGCCTGTCAGCATTTCCTGTTCAACCTCCAGACAATGGGCCTTCCAGAGCTGATAGCTTTCCTCTCCTTTCTCTGTCAGGTACAGGTTTCCCGCTCTTCTGTTATTCTGTGGGATCACCCGTTTTACAAATCCTCCCTTTTCCAGAGTATCAATCATACGGCTGATGGTCGCCGGCTCAATATCGCAGCTTTCTGCCGCCTCCTTCTGCATACAGCCCTCGTGATTCGATACATACATCAAAATCTTAGGCTGGCCTGGCGAAAGCCCAAGCTGGGCCATATACGGCCTCAACTGTTTTCTCTGAGCGTGAAATGCCCGATATAAAAGCATGTACAGATCCATTTTTCTCCCTCCTGCAACACAGTTATTCTATACAATTATTAGTGTACTAACTATTATAATTTTAAACCATATCTGCATACATGGCAAATATTTTTTGAGCTGAAACAAGAAAATCTGCAGATTTTACGACGGCATAAAGCTTCAAAGCCAGTCATAAAACCTGCAGACTTTTATTTTTTATTCATTTCTGATGGCTGCCAGCGGCGACAGCTTCATGGCTCTCTGGGCCGGGAAAAATCCGGCAAACATGCCGATAAAAATGGCAAATACTACAGCTGCCAGAGCCAGCCATGGCGGAATCATGGAGATCTGGCTTGTCATTCCGTCTGTAAGGCCTGGGGCCAGAAAGCGGTTTACAATACCGGATACCCCATAGCTTAGAATCAGACCAATGAGTCCGCCCATGAATCCGATAAATCCGGCTTCTATTAAAAACATACTTCTGATATTTCCCATGGCGCATCCCAGAACCTTCAGAACGCCTATTTCCTTGGTTCTCTCATAGATGGACATCATCATGGTGTTGGCGATTCCAATGGCAGCTACAAACAGGGAGACGGCCCCGATTCCTCCTAATACAGCCTGAACCATATTAGACTGCTTCTGGGAGGATTCCAGCCAGTCCATACGGCTGTTGGCCTCAAAGCCCATACTGATCAGCTGCTGCTGAACCTCCTTTACATTCTCCATGTCGTCTACATTGACCACAGCCTGTTCATAAATAAAGTAATTGTAGGGCTTTCCCTTTTTATTCACCGGCTGTCCGGGAATTGGTTTTTTCTTAAACACCTGCTTCAGCTGCTGCTGAAGCTTATTTAAATCCACATATACGCTGTAACAGTATTCATTGTAATCTTCCGGGCCTCCCTCTACCACAGCTGCCGTATTCAGCATATATTTTTTTGGGGGATTCACAGGCTCCCCCTCTCCTCCGCCTCCTGACTGGGACTGATAATAGGCGTCCATATCGAAAATGACAAACGCAGGACGTCCCATAAAATCCACATCCGGAATTTCTCCTGTATCCCAATAGCCCTTTCCTGTCTTAGCATTTGTGAAATCTCTGGCTACCATATTGCCCACCACCATATCCAGCATATCGGCATTGGAGGAAGGCAGCTTTCCAGCTCCTAAGGGAATATCCTTCATATAGTCTAAAGGGACTCCCATCATCGTAACATATCCCTCATAGATGCCCTGACGCATCAGCACATTGATGCTTAATAATGGATAGACGGAGGTTACGTGAGGAATCTGAGCGAAACTTTTAATGGTTTCATCTGTCATAAAGTTCTCTTCCGCCCCATCCTCTCCGTGCATTCCCTGGTAGTTGTAGATCTCAATCGCTGTCAGGCTGCCGGAGGACTTAATGGTCTCCATGGTAAAATTGTTGAGACCAATACCCAGGGAAACCATGACTACGATAGAAGCCGTTCCGATGACTACGCCTAAAACCGTCAGAAAGGTCCGAAGCTTTCTGCGGCGCAGATTATTGACGCTCATGGTGAGCAGATCAAGAAATCTCATCGTCTATATCCACTTCCTCCTCTGCCTGCTTTTTTGCCTTCCTGCGGCGGTAAATCACAATTCCTGCTGCTGCAGCTGCAGCTGCGCCTATAAGAATCAGCCACTTATACTTGCTGAATGCAGATGGTTCCTCCGGCATCATCTCCTCCATACCGGCCATGGCATCCATGTCCGGCATCTCCTCCACCGGCTCTGTGACGAAAAGAGTCATTTCCTTCTCTGTCTCTGTCACCTCTCCGTTTTCATCTTCGTAGGAAATGAGGATTTTTATTTTCCCGTCATCTGCAGTGGGAGCAATGCCGGAAATCATGGCATCTACATTTCCTGTCTTACCTGGCTCAATATTGCCTACGTAGGCGTCTGTTTTCTGAATGGAATCTCCCTCAAAAACAGCCGTTACATTGTAGAGAAGCACTTTTCCTGTGTTGTTGATTCCAAACATGACGTTTGTCTCTGAACCCACGCTGATGCTCTCCGGCATCACCTCGATTGTGCCGGTACTGAACCTGGGCTGCTGCTTCACTGGAATCGAAATCTTCACTTCCTCCTCTGCATTTTTAAACTCCGGGCTGTCGTACTTTTCCTTGATAGACATAGTGTAGGACTTCTGCTCTGCTGTAGGCGAGGAATTAAATAAAAGCTCTAAATCTGTACTCTGTCCAGGCGCCAGACTGTTCACCACTACAGTAGAAGAACCTGATTCTGTGGTAAACACAGGATTCTTGTCCGTATCCTCAGAGCTGAAGGTAAACAGAATGTTGCTGGCCTGGACATCAGAGGAAGCATTCTTCATTCTGATTTTCAGTACAAACGGCGTACCTGCATAGACCTCTGCCGGATCTGTAGAAAAGCTCTCTACAATGATTCTGGCCTTGGTTCTCTCATTATCCCCTGCGTCTGCCTCCAGATCGTCATCATCCTCTCCCTTCACCCGGACATAGAGGATCTTGTCCACCGGCTCCTCGAAATCCCCGTCCTCTGTCTC
>CAUCIO010000045.1 GCA_958442925.1 uncultured Clostridium sp.
CTCTACTGCTCTTTGCTTTTCTTCATCTCCTCCAGAATTTCTCCCAGAAGCTGCTCTGTTCCCCCATGGAACCTGTCTCCGATTATATCATCCTTCACTGGCTGTGTCTATTCCATCTTCACCATTCTGTATCCAACCCCCACATGAGTCTGGATGTACTGGGGAGAATCTTTGGAGCTGTTGATTTTCTTTCTCAAAGTGGCCATAAATACCCGGAGAGAGGTGATATCATCCGCCGAACTATTGCCCCAGATATTCTGCATAATAAAGGTATGAGTCAGCACCCTCCCTGCATTTTTGGCTAACAGGCACAAAAGCTTATATTCTATCGGTGTCAGGTGCAGCTCCTCACCGTCCAGATAAGCACAGCCTGCTGCGTAATCAATGCGCAGCGCTCCGTTTACGAATAAAGAATTTTCTCCTACTGCCTGATTCATTAAAACAGGCAGCCGTCTGGTGATGGCTCTCAGACGTGCCAGCAGTTCATCTACAGAAAAAGGTTTTGTCAGGTAGTCGTCTGCCCCGGCATCCAGAGCTTCTATCTTGTCCTTGTCCTCCGTTCTGGCGCTGATGACAATAATAGGCATATTAGACCAGGAACGAATCTTTCTTATCACATCCACACCACTGGTGTCAGGCAGCCCTAAATCAAGCAGCACAATCTCCGGATTGTGGGAGGACGCCTCCAGAACTGCCGTCGCTCCATTCATGGCTGTTAAATACCGGTATCCATGTGTTTTCAGAATCGTAGTAATTAAATGATTGACTGATTTATCATCCTCTACAACTAAAATAAGTGGTTTATTCATGCCACCGCACCTCCTCTGACGGCAATGTAAATGTAAAAACAGCTCCATGGGGAATGTGATCTGAAACAAAAATTTCCCCTCCGTGGGCCCTGACAATTGACTGGCACAAAGACAGGCCGATTCCGCAGCTGCGCCGGCTGTCTGCCACCTTGTTTTCCCCGCTGTAAAACATATCAAACACCTTCTTCTTCGCCTCGTCAGAAAGCCCGTCTCCATCATCAGCAACAGAAATCACTGCCTGATTTCCCTGCTTTTTCACGCTGATTTGAATATGTGAGCCCTGAGGCGTGTATTCCACCGCATTGTTGACAATGTTGATAATCACCTGGACAATCAGCCTGGAATCCATTTTAGCCAGCATAAACTCGTCCTCGTATTCCACTGTAATCTGATGTTCTCTGCTCTTTTTATTTACATGCTGGAGGGCCTCCGCCACCACGTCCTCAATTAAGTCCTCTGTCATATTCAGGTTCAGTTGTCCGCCCACCAGCCGCGTGATAGACAGCAGATTTTCCACTGTATTAATCAGCCAGAGAGAATCCTCGTAGATGTCTGTATACAGCTGTCGTTTCATCTCCTCATCCATATCTCCTTCCATAGACAGGAGGTTTCCGGCATTACCGGAGATAGAGGTAAGAGGAGTTCTCAAATCGTGGGAGATAGCCCGCAGAAGATTGGCCCGCAGCTGCTCATTCTGGGCCATCACTGCCGCTGCTTCTTTTTCCCGTATATGCTTTTCATTCTCGAGAGCTAAAGCGCACTCTCCCAGCACAGACAGCAGAATACTGCTCTCAAAAGCCTCCAGTGCAGATTCCCCCAGCACGATTCCCAGCACTCCATAGACATTTTCATTGACACGGATGGCCAGATACATGCACCGGGCATCTGAAAAGGTATCCGTCGAAGCCCCTGAATGTTTATTATTTTTAAAGGTCCATAAAGCCGCTTTCTGCTCCTTCTCAGAAAAACAGTTTCCAGCTTCTCCGTCATCTCTGCCTGAAATAAAAAAGAGCCTTGGCTCTCCCAGACTGCCGTTTTCCTCCGGATAAATCACAATATTACGGTTCAGCAGCTTCATCAGCTGGCTGGCTGTCACCTGAATAATATCATCCTTCTCTCTGGCCTGCTGCAAAAGCCGGTTTGTATCAAACAAAATTCTCGTTCGGAAGGCCACCCCCGCTGATTGTCTGGCATGGCTTTTCAGCCTCATAACCAGCGAACCTGTAATAAAGGCTGCCAGAAACATCACTCCGAAGGTCAACGGGTATCCGGCATCATAAGCCTGCAGGGAAAAACGCGGTTCTGTAAACAGAAAATTAAAAACCAGCACACTGACAGCTGCAGAAATCAGGCTGTAAATCTGGTTTTCAGTCACAAGTGCTGTCAGAAGCACACTTAGTACATAGATTGTAATAATGTTTGCCTCATCAATACCCAGGTTATAAAAGAAAAATCCAATCAGGCTGGCGGCAATTAAAAGACCTGTGCTCTTTAAAATATCTCTCACTGAAAAGACCAGCATGCCTGCGCCATCCTTCCCCTCTCTGTATCTGGACTTCCCAGAAACAGCATCCGGAATAATATATACATCCAGATTCGGGGCATTTAAAATCAGTTTTTCTGTCATGGAAGGCCTTCCAGGAAAATGGTGTCTGGCAGCCGCGCTTCTTCCCATGACTATCTTGGTCACTCCCGACAGGCGGGCGAATTCAGCAATCTGAAACGGAATATCATTGCTGTAAATTACCTCTATTTTAGCTCCCAGCTGCTCTGCCAGGCGGATGTTTTCCTGAAGGCGCTTTGTGCTCTCTCTGTCCCAGCGGGAATATTCCGGTGTCTTCACAAACAGAGCCGTAAAATTTCCATGAAATGCCTGGGCCAGTCTGGCAGCTGTACGGACAATCCTGGAGTTGGACGGAGCCGCCGAAAGACACACTAAAATGTGCTCCTCTGCAAAGGGATCCTCGCTTCTCTCTGTCCCCCGCCTGTCTCCCAGACGATTAATCCGATCCGCGCACCGGCGCAGGGCAATCTCCCGCAACGCCGTAAGATTTTCCATAGAAAAATAGGCTGCCGCCGGAGGATTTTCCTCCTGTTTCTCATCGATCATGCCGCGATGCAGCCGATCCATCAGCTCCTGAGGTTCTATATCAATTAATTCTACCTGATCTGCCTGATCAAATACATCGTCTGGAATCCGTTCCTGAACAGAACATCCCATAACCTTTGCCGCAACGTCACTGAGGCTTTCGATATTATGGGCGTTTACTGTAGTGTAAACGTCGATTCCTGCCTTCAAAAGCTCCTCCACATCCTGGTACCGCCTGGCATGGCGTCGTCCTCTGGGATTAATACGGGCCAGCTCATCTACCAGAATCAGCTGAGGTCTGCGTAAAATTGCCGCATCCAGATCAAATTCCCCGGCAGCGCTGTCCCCCTCTTCCTGCTTTCCCTCCAGATGCTCCAGCTTTTCTGCCAGTACGGAGGTTTCCGGCATGGTATGGGGGGCAATCGATCCAATCACTGTGTCCGTTCCCTTTTCCCTGGCCGCCAGAGCGGCCTGGAGCATGGCGTAGGTCTTTCCCACACCTGCAGCATATCCGAAAAAAATCTTCAGATGTCCTCGTTTCTTTTCCATTACCGTCAGCTCCCTGCTTTCCTCTGATTGACTGCCTTATCCACAATTTTTCTAAATATGAAAGCACTTTTGCACATCCTTAATTCTTCCCAGCACCAGCATGGTATTTTCAGAGGATAGAAGCGTATCTGACGTAATATTCAGCTGCATCACACCGTTGTGCTTTAATGCCATTATATTAATATTATACTTATTTCTCACATCAATCTGCCCAATGGTCTTTCCAAACCACTCTCTGGGAATAGACACCTCAAAAATCGCGTGCTCGCCGTCCAGCTCCACATAGTCGAAAATGTGATCCGAGCTATAGCGCATCGCCGTCCACTCCCCCAGCTGGCGTTCCGGGTAAATTACCACATCAGCTCCATTCTTCAGCAGAAATTTTCTCTGCCTGTCTCTGGATGCCCTTGATACTACAAAGGCAGCCCCCATCTCCTTCAGCAGAGAGGTCGTTTCCAGGGAACTCTGGAAATTGTCTCCAATCGCCACCATGCAGACGTCATAATTACGAACTCCCAGAGAGCTGATAAAATCTTCGTCCGTAGCGTCTCCTATCTGGGCATTCGTCACATAGGGAAGCACTGCCTCCACCCGTCTTTCATCTATATCCACCGCCATAACCTCATGGCGAAGCTCACTCAGCTTTCTGGCTATATGGCGTCCAAACCGCCCCAGACCAATCAGTAAAATAGATTTCATAATAATGCGTACTCCTTCCAGATTTTATCCAGATATGATTTTTACGCTTTATTATATCTTTAAATATATTAAATCGGTGTTAGTTTGTAAAGAAAAGTATTAAGATTGTATAAAGAAACCTTTCAGCTTTACTCCTGCCTCGTTGAGCATAGCGGTGAGAAGGCTGTACTCAAATTCAGCGACAGGCCTTCTCTCCTCCAGAAAAATCCCCATGACTGCGTGAACCTGCTCTTCATCCTGAACAGGCAGGTACATGGCCATAGCGTCTGGCAGCGTATGAGTACAGGCCCCCGCCCGGCGGCGGTTTGAGGCCGTCCACTGGGCCACCCCTTTTTCCTGGACATTTACGCACCGTTTCAGTTCCTCCGGTTTCATGCCCTTTCTTGGGAACAGAAGAGGCTCTCCCACCGCTCCGTCTTTCCTGACAGGATAGAGCAGAATGGACAGATTTAACAGCTTTCCCGCCTGCAAAGCCGCCTGTCTCCACACATCCTCTCTTGTTCTGCACCGTCTGAGCTTCTGGCTGTTTTCCAGAAGGATCCCCGTGCGATAGGCAGTTTTGCTGATTTCCATATTCTGCCGCTTCAGCTTTCCGGTAACAGTGGCCGTAAATAATCCGGCCAGAAACAGCATGAGAAAAGTGAGGGGATACGCCTGATCACAGGCTTTCAGGCTGTACAGAGGCTCTGTAAAGAAAAAATTAAATAAAATAACGCTGAACAAAGCTGAATACAGGGCGCACAGCTTCCGGCTGGCTGCGTAGGAAGCAAGGAGCACCCCCATCAGATAAATCATAATCGTATTGGCTTCTGAGAACACAAACATCTGGAGTATCAGGGCCAGCGCCGTAGCTGCCAGCATAATCGCTGTGGCCGCAGCCAGATCAGCCGCACATTTTTTCCAGCTTTCCTGCCTTTTTTCAGCGCTTTTTCTGGGATGCCAGCGCTTTGTCTGCCTTATATCCGGAATAATATATACGTCAATATTCGGCGCCATGTAAGTCAGCTTCTCCAGAAGCTCTGAGCGGTACATGGGCCGCATGGTAAAATGATTGGTTCTGCCCAGCACAATTTTCGAGACATTGCTGACAATGGCATACTGGGCAATCTGGGCCGCCACGTCAGAACCAAACACCGTCACTATCTTCGCTCCCAGAAGCTTCGCCAGCTCCATGTTGTTTCTGAGAGCCGCCTTCGTCTTTTCCCCTGCCTCCTGGGTATCCGGCGTCTCCACGCATAGCCCTGTCAAAGTTCCGTGAAAGGCGTCTGCCAGGCGGGAGGCAGTCCGTATCACCTTGGCGCTGGAGGGCGCCGCCGTAATGCAGACCAGAATGTGCTCTCCTGTGTGATAATCCTGGCGTTCCAGCAGGCTTCTCTCCTCCTCGGCAATCCGATTGACACGATCCGCGCATCTTCGCAGGGCAATCTCCCGGAGAGCCGCCAGCTTTTCTCTTCGGAAAAAATTCTGAAGCGCCCGATCCGCCTGCTCCTTCCGGTAGATTTTCCCCTCCTTCATCCGCTCAATCAGCTCTTCTGGTTCAATGTCAACCACTTCCACCTGATCCGCGTGATCAAATACCGTATCTGGAATCCGCTCCCGCACATCGATATGAGTGATGCTTCCCACCAGATCGTGAAGACTCTCCAAATGCTGAATATTCAGAGTTGTGTAAACGCTGATTCCAGCCCGCAGAAGCTCTTTCACATCCTGGTACCGCTTTTCGTTTCTGCAGCCTTTGCAGTTGGTGTGGGCCAGCTCGTCCACCAGAATCAGCTGCGGCTTCCTCTTTAAAGCCCCATCCAGGTCAAATTCCCTGAGCTTTAAGCCCTTGTAATCTGCCATCATGGGCGGCAGCATTTCCAGCCCCCCGGTCAGGGCCTGGGTGGCCGGCCGATCGTGGGGCTCTATATAGCCGGCCGCCACGTCTATCCCGTGAGCCTTCGCCTCGTGAGCAGCTTCCAGCATAGCGTAGGTTTTTCCCGAACCGGCCGCGTAGCCCAGGAAAATTTTGAGACGCCCTCTTGTCTTCTTTTCCTGTTCCCGTTCCTCGTATTTCAGGCGCTTTAAGAACTGTTCTGAATCAGGTCTCTCCTCCTCCATGGCCTTCTCCCCTTCTCTTTCATTCTGTGGCATACTAAACTGCCCTGTACCGCGTTCTGCCGCTTTAAGTCATTCCCATGGCTCTCGCAATGGCTAAATTACATTTTAATACATTGACTCTCTCCTCGCCGAATACTCCGAGAGCCTTTCCCTCTGTGTTCTCCTCCACAATCCGGGAAACCTCTTCCTCGCTGAGTCCTGAGTGCTCTGCCACCGCCGGAATCTGTACTCTGGCTGCCTCCGGGCTGATGTGGGGATCCAGGCCGGATCCTGAGGCTGTTAAAAGATCCGCTGGAACGTCCTCTGTCTTTACTCCTGGATGAGAGGCCAAAAAGCTGTCTAAATCCTTCTTTATCCTGGCCTCCAGATCTGGGTTGGTGTTCCCATAATTAAAGGAACCTGAGGAAACGCCGCCGTACTCCCCGCTCTCCTTCTGCTCCTCTGTATATGTATTATAATGGACAGCAGAAACTCTTCCATGGAAGAAATAATCCTCTGTAAAATCCTGGCCTAACAGGACGGAACCCACCGCTTCCTCCGGGTTGTCAGTGAGATTTCCCTCTCTGTCAATCAGGCTTCCACTTGCCTTTTCCTTCATCACCGCCTGGCTGGCTCCCGTGAGAGCCAGCGGGTAGGCGAAGGAGCACAAAAGCATCATAACCGCGCAGAAGACAAACGCAGTCCTGAACATTTTAAGAAAACCTTTCATTGTCTCTTCCTCCTACATTCCAATTGCAGACAGCATGGGGGCTGTCACCAGGTCAATAAACTTGATTCCCACAAAGGGGACAATCATACCGCCCAATCCATAGATTCCCATGTTCCGGAGCAGAAGTTTTTCCGCCTTCATGGGCTTATATTTTACGCCCCTCATGGCGATAGGAATCAGTCCTGGAATAATAATTGCATTAAAAATCAAAGCCGACAAAATCGCGCTGGCCGGAGTGGCCAGGCGCATGATATTTAAAATCTGCATCTGCGGAAGCACCATAGTAAACATGGCCGGAATAATGGCAAAATATTTGGCAATGTCGTTGGCCACGCTGAAGGTGGTCAGGGAGCCTCTGGTAATCAAAAGCTGCTTTCCTATTTCCACCACCTCCAGAATCTTGGTAGGGTCAGAATCCAGATCCACCATGTTGGCCGCCTCCTTGGCTGCCTGCGTTCCGGAATTCATGGCCAGGCCTACGTCCGCCTGGGCCAGGGCCGGAGCATCGTTGGTTCCGTCGCCTGTCATGGCTACCAGCTTTCCCTCTGCCTGTTCTTTCTTAATAGCCTCAATCTTATCCTCAGGGCGGCACTCTGCGATAAACCCGTCCACGCCTGCCTCCCTGGCAATAGTTGCCGCTGTGAGAGGATTGTCTCCCGTACACATAATCGTCTTGATTCCGATTTCCCGAAGGCGGGCAAAACGCTCAGAAAGTCCGGGCTTAACTGTATCCTTTAAATAGATTACGCCTAAAATTTTATCGTTTACACAGACTGTGAGAGGCGTCCCTCCTAGGTTGGAGACCTTTGTTACAATTTCCTCCAGATCCGGCGGGATACTTCCTCCCTTTTCCTCCACAAAGCGCTTCACTGCCTCGGAAGCGCCCTTTCTCACAACCGTTCCGTCCTGTAAATCCACACCGCTCATTTTCGTCTGGGCTGTAAACTCAATGAAATTCATCTGGCCGGCCGCCTCTTCTGCCAGAACGCAGCCCATCCGGCGTCCCAGGTCTACCGTAGATTTTCCCTCCGGCGTGCTGTCCATGAGAGAGCTCATGACACTGTAGTCAATCAAATCCTCTTTTTCCACGCCGTTTACCGGATAGAACTCCGCCGCCAGGCGGTTTCCGTATGTAATCGTTCCCGTCTTGTCCAAAATCATGGTGTCCACGTCTCCGCAGGCTTCCACCGCCTTTCCCGACATGGCGATGACGTTAAATCTCGTCACCCGGTCCATGCCTGCAATGCCGATGGCCGAGAGAAGTCCCCCAATAGTAGTGGGAATCAGGCATACCATCAGGGCAATGGCCCAGGAAACTGGAATCTCCACTCCCAGATAAGCTGCGAATGGATACAAAGTTACCACAACAATTAAAAATATCAGAGTTAATACAATTAACAGAGTATTTAATGCAATTTCATTTGGCGTTTTCTGTCTGGAAGCTCCCTCCACTAGGGAAATCATTTTATCCAGGAAGGAATATCCCGGCTCCGCCGCAATCCTTATTTTCAGCCAGTCGGACACCACTGTAGTGCCGCCGGTAACGGAGGAGAAATCTCCCCCTGCCTCCCTGGTGACAGGGGCGGACTCGCCTGTGATGGCCGATTCGTCCACCGAGGCGATTCCCTCGATCACCTCACCGTCGTTGGGAATGACTTCGCCCAGCTTCACTAACACAATGTCGCCTTTTTTTAACTCAGAGGCATTTATCATCCTCTCGCCTCCGCCTGGGAGCAGAAGACGGGCTTTCGTATCCTGTTTCGTCTTCTTTAAGGATTCCGCCTGAGCCTTGCCTCGGCCCTCAGCCACTGACTCTGCAAAATTTGCAAACAGTATGGTCGCAAATAATACGACTGTCACAATTCCATTATAAATCTGGTATTCCGCCTGTCCGCCGAACAGAGTGGGGCAGAAGGTGAGAAGAAGCGTGACAAAACATCCGGCTTCCACCACAAACATGACGGGATTCTTCACCATATATCTGGGATCCAGCTTCTTAAACGCGCCGATAACAGAGGATTTTAAAATATCTGGCGTAACAAATTTTGCGCCTTGCTTCTTAGCCATTGTAATTCTCCTTTCTGCTTTTTGTGCTTTCCCGCGCTACATCCACAGGGACAGATGCTCTGCCACAGGGCCCAGAGCCAGAGCCGGGAAGAAGGTTAAAGCAGCAAATATATAAACGATGAATACAAGCACAACCATAAAGGTCACATTGTCTGTCCGCAGCGTTCCCACAGACTCGTTCACCCGTCTCTTGTCCAGCATGGATCCTGCAATCGCCAGCTGGGCGGCAATGGCAAGGTAGCGGCCAAAAAACATGGCGAGCCCTGTGGTGATGTTCCAGAACAGGCTGTTGTCCGCCAGTCCCTCAAAGCCGGAACCATTGTTGGCGGCGGAGGAAGCGTACTCGTAAAGTACCTGAGTCAGGCCGTGAAAGCCTGGATTAGTAATTCCTGAAAGTCCGTCCCGGGAAGACACAGCCAGAGCGGAAAAACCTAGAATTAACAGGGGATGAATCAGAATGACAATGGCCGCCAGCTTCATTTCCTTCCCCTCTATTTTCTTGTTCAGATACTCCGGCGTTCTTCCAACCATGAGTCCGCAGATAAATACTGCCAGAATCACATACATTACCATGTTCATCAGGCCTACGCCCTTGCCGCCGAACACACAGTTTAACATCATGTGGAGCAGCGGCACCAGGCCGCCTAACGGCGTCAGAGAGTCGTGCATGTTGTTGACAGTTCCCGTGGTAAACGAGGTAGTCACTGTGGTGAAAAGGGCAGACTGGTCAATGCCGAAGCGTGTTTCCTTTCCCTCCATGCTGCCCATATCCTGGCTAAGTCCCATGGCGCCAATCACCGGATTTCCCGCCTTCTCCGCGCTGAAGCAGACAGCCAGGCCAATCAGGAAAATAACAGCCATGGCGCCGAAAATCACGGCTCCCTGTCTTCCAAACAGAGGTTTTTTCCCGTCTTTTCTGTCGTGAAGCATCAGTCCAAAGGTGACGACGCAGGATCCCGGCAGAATCATCATGGAAATCATCTCCGCTATGTTGGAAATAACCGTCGGATTCTCAAACGGCGTAGAAGAGTTGGCTCCAAAAAAGCCGCCGCCGTTGGTTCCCAGGTGTTTAATAGACTCCAGGGCCGCCACCGGTCCCACGGCGATATCCTGAAATTTTCCTTCAATCGTTTCTACTGTTATATTTCCCGCCAGCGTCTGGGGCGTGCCCTGGCTGACTAAGAGAAGTCCTGTTAAAAATGCCGCCGGAATCAGGATTCTGGTGGTAATTCTCACCATATCCCTGTAAAAATTGCCCAGCGGGCGTCCTGCCAGCCCCCGGCAGAAGGCCATACAGGCCGCGTAGCCGCTGGCCGCTGAAGTAAACATCATAAAAATGATAACGCACATCTGCCCTGCATAGGAAAGACCGCTCTCTCCCGAATAGTGCTGCAGGTTCGTGTTAGTCATAAAACTGATAATCGTGTTAAAACTCAGGCTTTCCTCCATGCCTCCGATTCCGTTGGGATTTAAAAATAACAGTCCCTGAAGCCTGAGAATCAGATAGCCGGTAAATACCATCACTCCGTTGGCCATCAGCAGGGACAGTGTGTATTTTTTCCATCCCATGTCCCCGTCCTGAATCCCGCAGACCCTATATATAACCTTGTCAACCGGATCGAACACCGGGTCTGCAAAGGTTTTCTGATTCGATGCAATGTGGTACATATACCTCCCCATCGGGATCACCAATATCACAAAGATCGCCAGTGTAAGCACAATCTGTAACATAGCTTTTTTCCTCCTGCCTTTTCCTCCTGTTGTCCTTTCTCTACAGCTTCTCCGGATTTACCAGCGCATACACCAGATACGCTCCCAGAGCCGCTATCATAAGTCCTAATACCATCATGATTTATCCCTCCTGTTTACTGTTTCCGATCCTTCGGTTCCACCTGGCCCTCACAGAAATCTGCGAATAATTTTATCAGACCAAAGCACCCGGCAAGTATTCCAAGCATAATCAAATCCATCATAATCCGTTTCCTCCTTCGCCTACCTATTCTAGCACTGCGCCGATTAAAACGGGATTAACAGGTGCAGCCGCGCATAAAAGTTCCATTAAGATCTTCTAGCACCATCCTAGCAAATAGTGAAATGGCATCACAATTGCCATAGTGCTCAGTGAAACCATCAAAAGCAGCATCACCGGCATCCCCACAAACATCACCCAAAAGGCTAAAAACGGATGGCGCAGCGCAAAGGCCTCCGCCTTCCTGTCAAAAGTTTCCTCTATCCTGTGAAAAGATTTTAAAACCGCTCTCATAGCCGCTTCCTCCTTGCGTCTACAAGAGTAGCACAAATTTTTTTAAGACGGGGTAAGGATTCCAAAGACCGCGTTAAAAAGGGGTAAATACGGAAAGCAGGCATAACGTCCATGTACACTGACACTAAAATAATCAAAAAAAGAAGACCTCCCGCTTAGCTGCTGAAAGCCTTCTTTCCCTTTTCTGATGATTCTGTTTTTCTCTGCTCTATACCTGGCTGTTCTTTCTTTGACTGTCCTGTTTCTGGCTGTCCTTCCTCAAATCCAGATACATCAGCTCAAAATCTGCATATCTGCCGTCTATCTTAAAATACGCCGGAGACGTGCCGATATGCTGAAAACCGAACCGTTCATACAGGCGGACTGCGCGGATATTATCGCTTCTCACCTCCAGGTTCAGAAGCTCGATTCCATTTTCCTCTGCATACCGGATAAGCTCCCTCATCAGAGCGCTTCCCACCCCCTGATTCCAGTACGCCTTCTTTACGCTGAGCCCCAGCTCCGCCCGGTGGCTCATCCTTCTGGGCAGTCCGGTTAGGCTTCCGTCCCCTATGATTTCTCCGTCTTTAAAGGCAGCCAGATGAACCGATGTCTTCTGCTGGTGGACCGCCTCCAGAAACGCCGCCTCCTGTTCGACAGAAACAGGAAGTCCCTCTCCGCCAAAGGAGAGATTCTCCGTCTCTGCGCCCACTGTTTTCATATATTCTATCAGCTGTGCAGCATCCTCTGCCAGGGCTTCACGGATGGTAATTGAGTTCATGATGAAAGTTCCTCCTGGTTTATTCTTCCTTATTCTTTCCGCTCCAGCTTCACACAAACTTCGCAGTGTCCGCTGTGCGGAAACATATCCACACATCTCACCCGCTTGGTCTCGTATCCCCGCTCCTCCAGGTACTTCACATCTCTCGCCAGAGTAGAAGAATTGCAGCTGACGTACACCACCCGTTTCGGGGCCATCTTTACAATCGTCTCCAGACATTTCTCATCGCAGCCCTTTCTGGGCGGATCCACCACGATCACGTCTGCATAAATCTGGTTTCTCTCATACTGTTCCGGAAGCACCTCCTCAGCCTTTCCCACGAAAAACTCCACATTTTCCATATGGTTCAGTCTGGCGTTCTCCCTGGCGTCATCAATCGCCTGAGGCACTATCTCCACCCCATACACCTGCTTCGCCTTCTGGGCCAGGAACAGAGAAATGGTTCCGATTCCACAGTAGAGATCCCACACCGTCTCATTTCCCGTCAAATCAGCGTACTCCAGGGCTGTGCCGTAAAGGCGTTCTGTCTGTACAGGATTCACCTGGTAAAAGGATAGGGGGGAAATTCTGTACTGAACCGCCCCAATATAGTCAGTAATATGCCCTTCTCCCCAGAGATTGATCAGTTCCTTTCCCAGAATTACGTTTGTCTTTTCCTGATTGACATTCAGGGAAATGCTGGTCATGCCCGGAATCTCCAGAAGACGGTCTATGAAAACCTGCTGCCCTGACAGCTTCCTTCCGTTGATTACCAGGCAGACCATAAGTTCCCCCGTCTGAAAGCCTTTTCGGATCAGCACATGACGGACCAGACCTCTGTGAGTTTCCTCATCATAGGGTTCTATTTTATATTCTTCCATGAAATTTCGAATAATTGATAAAATTTCCCGGTTCTCCTCCACACCCAGAAGGCAGTCTTCCTGCTCTACAATATCATGGGTCCGCCCTGCATAGAAACCTGTCACAATTCTTCCATCCTTATTTCTTCCAAAGGGGAACTGAGCCTTATTCCTGTACCGCCAGGGATGTTCCATGCCAATAATCGGTTCCATCCTGACACATCTCTCCCGGCTCTCCTCCTGCTCTCCGGATCTCTGTTCCTCCGTCTGCTCCATCATTCTATCTGCCGTCTCTGCCTCGTCCGGAAGAAGCAGATTAGAAAGTCCTCCGATTCGTTTCAGATTGTTGTAGACCTTTCTCTCCTTCAGCCTCAGCTGCTCCTGGTAATCCACTGCCTGAATCTGGCAGCCGCCGCAGCGGCGGGCGGAAGGACATTTCTCCTGTACTCTGTGCTCAGACGGCTCGATGACGCGGATTAACCGGGCGAAGCCGTACTGCTTCTTCATCTTCGTCACGCCGGCCTCAATCACATCGCCGATCACCGCGTCCTTCACAAACCAGATATAGCCGTCCAGCCGCCCGATTCCCTCTCCGTTTTCTCCCATATCTTCTATTTTAAGCACAAACCTGTCGTTCTTTTTCATCTCCAATGTTTTCTGGTCCTTTCCTATCTGTACGCCGCTCTCTCTCCGCCGATACATTTCAGTCTTGTTCTGGCGCAGGTCACATGGGCGCTTCCAATCTCCCGCACAGAGGTGCGGACCGGTACTGCTACCGGGCGCAGGTGCATTCCAATGAAGGTATCTCCGATGTCAATGCCACCGTGGCCCTGAATCCGCTCCACTGCCGCCGGATTCTGAAAAGCCCCGAATGCCGCTGTTGCAAAGGATCCCCCCGCTTTCAGCTGAGGCACTACATTTACCTGCTCCAGTCCGTATTTCTCAGCGCAGGCCTCCTCCACAATGAGAGCCCTGTTTAAATGCTCACAGCACTGGGCAGCCAGGTAAAGTCCTCTCTTCTGTGTTTCCTGGTAAATCTCTTCAAACACAGCCAGTCCGATCTCCCGACTGGAATAAGAACCGATTCTGTGGGCCTCAATCTCGCTGGAAGAGCATCCCACTACCAGGATCTGTCCCTCCTTCATGCCGGCTGCCTCAAAAAACTCTCCTAACAGCTGCCTTACCTGCCCTCTGATTTTCTCCATTTCAGCCTTATCTGCTGCCGCCTCTGCCACACCTGTTCCAATGATATCTGTTTTTCTCTCTTCCATCCTGACTTCCTCCTGTCTTTTCTTTATTTTGTAAATCCGTCTTTTTCTCTCTCTGCCAAAAGAAGATGCGGCATATCCCAACGTATGCGGCATCTTCTCTATTGTTTTCCTATACTGGCATCAGCCTCTGATAAAACTCTCTGACCCGATCCACTCTGGCGCCCATGTTTACAAGCATCATATCGGCTGCTGTAAAAGCCGCCATGGCCTCTACCACCACGACAGCCCTGGGCACGATAATCGGATCGTGGCGTCCCTTGA
>CAUCIO010000046.1 GCA_958442925.1 uncultured Clostridium sp.
GAGGAGCAGACTCCCAATGTGAAGCTGTCTATCCGTGTGGATCGCCAGCTTTACAGCGGAAAAAGTGAGTTTCAGCGCATTGATGTGTTCGATTCACCGGAATTCGGGCGTTTTCTGACGCTGGACGGATACATGATGCTGACAGAAAAGGACGAGTTTATATACCATGAGATGATTACCCATGTGCCCATGGCAGTCCATCCGGCAGTGAAACAGGTGCTGGTGATTGGAGCCGGAGACGGGGGCGTGATTCGGGAGCTGACCAGATATCCGGAGATTGAGCATATCGATCTGGTGGAGATTGACGAGCTGGTGGTGGAAGTGTGCAGGAAATACCTGCCTAAGACATCCTGCCGCCTGGACGATCCGAGGGTTTCCATTCACTATGAGGACGGAGTCCGTTTCGTCCGTTCCTGTGAGGACAGGTATGACTTGATTATCGTGGATTCTACAGATCCGTTTGGGCCGGGAGAGGGGCTGTTTACCAGGGAGTTTTATGGCAGCTGCTTTAAGGCACTTCATGAAGATGGTGTTATGGTAAATCAGCACGAGAGCCCCTTTTATCCGGCTGATGCAGAGGCCTGCCAGAGAGCCCATAAGAGGATTGTAGAGTCTTTTCCTGTGAGCCGTGTATATCAGGCCCACATTCCGACGTATCCGTCCGGCCACTGGCTGTTTGGCTTTGCCTCCAAGAAGTACCACCCTTTAAAGGATTTGAAGGAGACTGCCTGGAATTTAAGAGGTCTTTCATGCCGCTACTACACGACGACACTTCACAAGGGAGCCTTTTATCTGCCAGCTTATGTGGAGCAGATGCTGGAGGCGGTAGAGTAGAGGTACAGAACAGAAAATAACCTGATACAGAACACAGAGAGGAGATATTTATGTCAGAAGAAAAGAGACAGATGCAGACACTGTCCCCTAATATTTCCGTGTATATGGGATTTGATGCAGAGTTTGAGCAGGCAGATACAGTCCTGTTCGGAGCTCCCTTCGATTCCACTACCTCCTTCCGGCCGGGAACCAGGTTTGCAAGTGAGGCGATACGCCGGGAATCTTACGGCCTTGAGACCTACAGTCCCTATCAGGACAGAGATCTGGAGGACAGTCTGGTTATGGACAGCGGAGATCTGGAACTCAGATTTGGAGATCCGAAGCAGGCGCTGGCAGATATTGAGGAGAGGACGGAGCTGATTCTGGAGGCTGGAAAGCGTCCCTTCATGCTGGGAGGAGAACACCTGGTAACCCTTGGAAGCTTCCGGGCTGTACATAAAAAATATCCGGATACAGCCATGATCCATTTTGATGCCCACACGGATTTGAGAGAGGACTATCTGGGAGAACCGCTGTCCCACGCCTGCGTGATTCGGCGCTGCTGGGAGCTGACAGGAGACGGAAGTATTTTTCAGTTTGGAATCCGATCCGGCGAGAGAAGAGAATTTCAGTGGGCGAAGGAACACACCTGCCTGCATCCGTTTGACTTTACAGGACTGGAGGAGACGCTGGAGCAGTTAAAGGGGCGCCCTGTCTACTTTACAGTGGATCTGGATGTGATGGATCCATCAGTCTTTCCGGGAACCGGGACTCCGGAGCCGGGAGGTGTTACCTTTGATCAGCTGAGGCAGGCTGTGACCATGGTATGTGAGAGGGCTTATATCGCAGGCTGTGATGTGAATGAATTAAGTCCCCACTATGATTTGAGCGGAGCCTCCACAGCGGCGGCCTGCAAGATTGTCAGGGAGATGGTCTTAGCCCTTCAGAGGCAGGATCAGGAAAAGCACAAATTAACATAAAAAATACAACAAAATAAAAAACAGGAAAAGGAGAAACAATCATGGGAAAAGTATTGATTATCGGATGCGGAGGAGTAGCTTCTGTAGCGGTTCACAAGTGCTGCCAGAACAGCGAGGTATTTGAGGAGATCTGCATTGCCAGCCGTACAAAATCAAAATGTGATGCTTTAAAGGAGAAGCTTCAGGAAACCACCTCCGCCAAGATTACAACGGCTCAGGTGGATGCCAATGATGTGGATGCGTTAATTACCCTGATTAACCAGGTAAAGCCGGATGTAGTCTTAAACCTGGCCCTTCCATATCAGGATCTGACCATCATGGACGCCTGCCTTGCCACGAAGACTCATTATGTAGATACGGCCAACTATGAGCCGGAGGACACAGCCAAGTTTGAGTACAGCTGGCAGTGGGCCTACAGGGAGAAGTTTGAGGAGGCCGGAATTACAGCCCTCTTAGGAAGCGGATTCGATCCGGGTGTAACCAGTGTATTTTCCGCCTATGCCTTAAAGCATGAGTTTGACGAAATCAATTACATTGATATTTTAGACTGCAACGGCGGTGACCACGGCTACCCATTTGCTACTAACTTTAACCCGGAGATTAACATCCGTGAGGTTTCTGCTAAAGGCTCCTACTGGGAGGATGGCCGCTGGGTAGAGACAGAGCCTATGGAGATCAAGCGGGTATACAATTTCGAGGAGGTAGGAGAGAAGGATATGTACCTGCTTCACCACGAGGAGATTGAGAGCCTGGCTTTAAATATTCCAGGAATCAAGAGAATCCGCTTCTTTATGACCTTTGGCCAGAGCTACCTTACCCATTTAAAATGCCTGGAGAATGTGGGAATGACTTCGATTGAACCGATTATGTATGAGGGAAAAGAGATTATTCCTCTTCAGTTTTTAAAGGCAGTGCTTCCGGATCCCTCCTCTCTGGGACCGAGAACCAAGGGAAAGACCAACATTGGCTGTATTTTCCGCGGAAAGAAAGACGGAAAGGAAAAGAATTATTATCTGTACAATATCTGTGATCACGAGGAGTGTTACAAAGAGGTAGGCTCCCAGGCAGTTGCCTACACGACAGGCGTTCCGGCCATGATCGGAGCCATGATGGTGATGACAGGAAAATGGCAGAAGCCAGGTGTTTACAACATGGAAGAGTTTGATCCGGATCCGTTTATGGATGCGTTAAACAAGTGGGGACTGCCTTGGAGAGAGTCCCATGAGCCTGTGCTGGTAGATTAAGCAGGATAAATCCGCAAAAGAAATAGAGACTGCAGAAAAGCTGCGTTTTTTCGGAGGAACCAGAGTATCCTTCTGCAAAGAACGCAGCTTTATGTGATAGAGGAGACATATAAAGGAGAGAAACGGATGAAGAGAGCAGAAGCTGTTAAGACCCCTTATTTTCTGGTTGATGAAAGCAGACTGGTGAAAAACCTGGAGCTTTTGAAGGCGATTCAGGAGGATACAGGATGCAGAATCCTGCTGGCCCAGAAGGCGTTTTCCGGATTTTTTGCCTATCCTCTGATGGGCCGGTATCTGGCCGGAACGACGGCCAGCGGCCTCTGTGAGGCAAGGCTCGGGAAGGAAGAATTTGGAGGAGAGACTCACGTTTTTTCTCCTGCCTACCGGGAGGACGAGTTCCAGGAACTTTTATTGTATGCGGATCATTTTGTGTTCAATTCTCCGGCTCAGCTGAGGCGGTACGGAGAAAGGGCAAAGAGAGAGGGGAAATCCGTGGGACTCAGGGTAAATCCTGAGTGTTCCACCCAGGAGGGACATGCTATCTACGACCCTTGTGCTCCCGGTTCCCGTCTGGGAACAGTGAAGGAGCAGTTTGACGAGGAGCTTTTGCCTCTGCTTGACGGCCTTCATTTCCACACATTATGTGAGCAGAACTCCGACGATCTGGAGACTACAGTTCAGGCCTTTGAAGAGAAATTTGGCAGATATCTTGGGCAGATGAAGTGGGTCAATTTTGGCGGCGGACACCATATTACCAGGGAAGATTATGATGTGGAACGGTTAAAGAAAATCATCCGGCATTTCAGGGAACACTATGGTGTGGAGGTCTATCTGGAACCAGGGGAGGCAGTGGTTCTGAACGCAGGATTTCTCGTTTCCTCTGTGCTGGAAACCATGAAAAATGGAATAGATATCGCTATTTTAGACGCCTCTGCAGCCTGCCATATGCCGGATGTGCTGGAAATGCCATACCGGCCGCCGGTACGCTTTTCCGGAATGCCGGGAGAGAAGAAGTACACCTTCCGCCTGGCCGGCCCTACCTGCCTGGCAGGAGACGTGATTGGAGACTATTCCTTCGACCATCCGCTGTCAGAGGGAGAACAGGTGATATTCGAAGATATGGCTCTCTATACCATGGTGAAGACTAATACTTTCAACGGCATGCGTCTGCCATCAATCGTGTGGAAAAACAGAGAGGGGGAGGAGATTTTAATAAGAGAGTTCGGATACGAGGATTTTAAGGGGCGTCTTGGCTGGACAGAACCGGGCAGTTCAGGTAAAATAAAGCTGTAAGGATGAGAAACAAAGGAGAAAAACAGTGAGTATTTTAAACGTAGAACATTTAAGCCATGGATTTGGAGACAGGGCGATTTTCCACGACGTGTCCTTCCGCCTGTTAAAGGGAGAGCACATTGGCCTCATCGGAGCCAATGGAGAGGGAAAATCTACCTTTATGAATATTATTACAGGAAAGCTGCAGCCGGATGAAGGCAAGGTAGAGTGGGCGAAGAGGGTCCGGGTGGGATACCTGGATCAGCACTCTGTGCTGGAGAAGGGTATGACAGTCAGAGAGGTGTTAAAAAGCGCCTTTTCCTTCCTGTTTGAGCTGGAGGAGCAGATGAACGGCATCTGCGACCGCCTGGGAGAAGCGCCGGAGGGGGAGATGGAGGCCATGATGGAAGAGCTTGGAACCATCCAGGATCTTTTGATGGCTCACGATTTCTACACTATTGATGCCAAGGTAGACGAGGTGGGACGGGCTCTGGGCCTGGCTGACATCGGTATGGAGAAGGATGTGACAGAGCTGTCCGGCGGACAGAGAACCAAGGTACTCCTTGGAAAACTCCTTCTGGAGAAGCCGGATATTCTTCTTCTGGATGAGCCGACCAACTACCTGGACGAGCAGCATATTGAGTGGCTGAAGCGCTATCTGCAGGAATATGAGAACGCATTTATCCTCATTTCCCACGATATTCCGTTCTTAAACAGCGTGATCAATATTATTTACCACATGGAGAACCAGAGACTTGACCGCTATGTGGGAGATTACGATAAGTTCCGGGAAGTCTATGAGGTGAAGAAAGCCCAGCTGGAGGCAGCCTACAAGAGACAGCAGCAGGAGATTGCAGAGCTTCAGGATTTCGTGGCTAGAAATAAAGCCAGAGTCTCCACCAGAAACATGGCCATGTCCCGCCAGAAGAAGTTAGATAAAATGGATGTGATTGAGCTGGCTAAGGAGAAGCCGAAGCCAGAGTTTCATTTTTTGGAGGCCAGGGCAGCCGGAAAATGTATTTTCGAGACAGAGGATCTGGTGATTGGCTACGATCAGGATGAGCCGCTGTCCAGGCCGCTGAACCTTTACATGGAGCGGGGAGAGAAGATTGCTTTAGTGGGAGCCAATGGAATTGGAAAGACCACTCTCTTAAAAAGCATTCTGGGACTGATTCCGGCGCTGTCAGGAAAGGCAGTTCTGGGAGACTACCTGGAAATTGGATACTTTGAGCAGGAGATGGCTCCCGGCAATACTACCACCTGCATTGAGGAGATCTGGAAGGAATTTCCTTCCTATACCCAGTATCAGGTTCGCTCCGCTCTGGCCAAGTGCGGACTGACTACGAAACATATCGAAAGCCAGGTGAGGGTGCTTTCCGGAGGCGAGCAGGCTAAGGTGCGCCTGTGCAAGCTGATTAACAGGGAGACGAATCTGCTTCTCCTGGACGAGCCGACCAACCACCTGGATGTGGACGCCAAGGATGAGCTGAAGCGGGCTCTCAGGGAGTACAAGGGAAGCATTCTTCTAATCTGCCATGAGCCGGAATTTTACAGCGATGTGGTGACGAAGGTGTGGGACTGCCGGGAGTGGAGTCTCAGGATTTAACGCAGAGGGGAGGCGCCTATGCAGAAAAAGATTTGTCCAGTATGTGAACGGCCGCTGACAGGCTCCGGATACTGCAGGCTGTGTAAAAAACTGGTATTTAAGCCATTGATCCGGGATGTAGATTACTATTTGAATGAGCTTAGGCCGGGCCATGAAACTACGGCAAATGAGCGAAACGGAGGCAGAGCCCAGGCGGCGCTGGAAGTCCCGGAAAAGGACTTTAGGGAAAAGGCGGCAGATCTTTATAAGGACGCCACAAAGAAGTCTGAGAAAACGAACCGGAAGAAGAATGTTTCCAAAGCCTCCGGCAGCCAGGAGACGGTCTGGAATGAGTCCTGGCAGAAGACGTCTGCCAGCAAGAAGGACAGCAAAAAATCAAGATCCAAACTAGTCCCGGTGGCGGCTTTTCTTATTATATTTGGAGTGGCAGTACAGTTTATTCCATGGATTGTCCACTTCATGGCAGACAGCGGTTCCCGCCTCGTTCAGGAGTATCCGGAAAATGGGGCCTGGGACTGGGAAGATGCGATTCAGGAAGAGGCCGACTGGGACAGCGGTGAGATTACGATTGAGGAGGATACAGGCTCTCTCGAGTGGGAAGAGCTGGACGAGAAGGAAATAAAGGCGGCTGGCATCCGGTGCAGTGGAGAAAACCATTTTTCCACCCGCTTTATTGACGTGGAAAATCTGGTGAAGGAGGAAGCGTATGCCCTGGGCCTAGAAACCCATATGAGCCTTGATTCCTACAATAATAGGTATGACGAGGGAGGAGAGATCAGGGAATTTTATGATACCTACCGGACATATGCCATGTGGGATGAGAATGCGGAATTGGAACTGGCTGTGACAGTCAGCAGCGATACGGCTACAGGGGAGGTTCATTTTATTGCTGTGAACTCCCACAATGAAGGCTCCAATCAGGCGGCTGTACAGATGATGACGGCGCTTGCCGATTTGGTGGCGGGGCAGGAGGGAACCCTCACAGAGAACGAGCTTTCAAATGCCCTGAAATCTCTGGAATATGTGGAGAAGCCGGAGTACAACTATTATATTTACGCAGATATTTATATCGGTGAAGACAGCGCATACTCTCTGCATATAGGGCCGTTGCACAACTGGGATGAAGAGGAAGGAAATACTGTATGAAACGAATCTTGCTGATTGCCACAGGAGGAACCATCGCCTCTGTACAGACAGAGAATGGACTGGCTCCCGCCTCCACGGCAGAGGAGCTGTTAAGCTATATTCCGGAGGCCAGAGAATTCTGCCATATTTCTGTCAGACAGCTGTTCAGCCTGGACAGCACTAATGTCCAGCCGGAGCACTGGATACGAATCAGTGAGGAGATACGGGAGGAGTACAGCCATTTTGACGGTTTTGTCATTACCCATGGAACCGATACTATGGCCTATTCGGCGGCGGCTCTCTCCTATCTCATTCAGAATTCAGAGAAGCCCATTATTCTCACTGGCTCCCAGAAACCTATCAGCGCCCCTATTACAGACGCCAGGAAAAATCTCATGGACAGCCTGCGCTTTGCCTCCAGGGACGGAGTGAGAGGCGTTTACCTTGTTTTTGACGGAAAGGCTATTCTGGGAACGAGAGCCAGAAAAATCCGTTCCAAAAGCTACAGCGCCTTTGAGAGCATTAATTATCCGGTGGCAGCTTTTATTGATGAAAACAGGATTATTCAGTATGTAGACGGAGAGGACAGGAAGGGAACGGTGCAGTTTTATCACCATTTAAAGCCCAGCGTGTTCGTGCTGAAGCTGATTCCCGGAATGGAGCCGGAGATTCTCCAGTATATCGGAGAAAGGTATGACGCAATCATTATCGAAAGCTATGGTGTGGGAGGCATTCCCTTCTATAATAAAAGGAATTTCCTCAGCGGCCTGGAGAACCTGACAAAGAGAGGGAAAATCGTAGTGATCGCCACTCAGGTCATGTTAGAGGGAAGCGACGCAGAGGTCTATGAGGTAGGCTATAAGGCAGTCAACAGCTACAATGTCCTTCAGGCCTACGATATGACAGTAGAGGCCGCCGCAGTCAAGCTGATGTGGATTATGGGACAGACTGGGGACTTCGAGACAGTGAAAGAGATGTTTTATACAAAGGTCAGCCAGGACATTCTGACAGGAGCGCTGCCGGGAAAGACGGTGAGCGAAGAGTAAGAGACAAAAGAGAAAACACAAACAAAACGCCCGTCGGCTTCAGTTCCGGCGGGCGTTTTGTTTGTTAAATTGGGAATGGTAGGTATATATAAAAAAGAAATTGGCTTAGGGGGGCCGGACGGCTCTTCACCGCCCGGTATGAGTATGAAAAAGCTTTTTTTATTTCAAGCAATACTTGAAACAAAGGCCTGTCATCCTTTCGGATAACATGGTTACAGTATAGAGCATAATTGTGAAGAAAGTGTGACAGCTCCATAAAAAAAGAATAAAGATCATAAAAAAAGAAAAAACCCTTTAAAAAGCGGGGGAAGTTGTATATAATAGTAAGTGGTATAGTTTGCTTACAGACCAGAACATTGTTTTTAGATAGATAAAAGGCAAAAAAACAGGAGGAAAACGAAGATGATGATGCCGACTGACATTGGAATCGATCTGGGTACTGCCAGTATCCTTGTGTATATCAAGGGTAAAGGCGTTGTGCTGAAAGAGCCGTCCGTTGTTGCGATTGATCGTGACAAGAACGAGATCAAGGCCATCGGAGAGGAAGCCCGCCTGATGATCGGAAGAACACCGGGTAATATCGTAGCGGTCCGCCCCCTTCGCCAGGGCGTAATCTCTGACTATACAGTCACGGAAAAGATGTTGAAATATTTCATTAACAAGGCAGTGGGAAAGAGAACTCTCAGAAAGCCCAGAATCAGCGTGTGTATCCCCAGCGGCGCCACAGAGGTGGAGAGAAAGGCAGTGGAGGACGCTACCTACCAGGCAGGAGCCAGGGATGTAACGATTATTGAGGAACCGGTAGCGGCTGCCATTGGAGCTGGTATTGATATTTCCAAGGCCTGCGGAAACATGATTGTAGATATCGGAGGAGGTACTGCTGATATCGCTGTGATTTCCCTGGGGGGCACGGTTGTCAGCACCTCGATTAAGATTGCCGGAGACGACTTTGATGAGGCGCTGGTGCGTTACATGAGAAAGAAGCACAACCTGTTAATCGGTGAGAGAACGGCTGAGGAGATTAAGATCAATATCGGTGCTGCTTACCAGAGACCGGAGATGCTGACGATGGAAGTCAGGGGAAGAAACCTGGTGACAGGACTTCCAAAGACCATTGTGGTTACTTCCGATGAGACCTTAGAGGCGCTGAGAGAGCCGGCCCTCCAGATTGTGGATGCCGTTCATAACGTGCTGGAGCGGACTCCGCCGGAGCTGGCTGCCGATATTTTTGACCGCGGCATTGTGCTGACAGGAGGAGGATCTTTACTCAGCGGCCTGGATGCCCTGATTGAGGAGAAGACGGGCATTACTACCATGATAGCAGAGGATCCGCTGACAGCAGTAGCCATTGGAACAGGAAAGTTTATTGAGTTCCTTCATGGAGAGGGTTCCAAAAATTTTGACTAGGGGCAGCTATGGCTTCAGTGAAAGGTTTTGTTGAGAAAATTAAATACCGGAACGAGGAGAACGGTTATACGGTTTTGAGCGTCACAGGCTCTGACGATGGGGAGGAGTATATTCTGGTTGGAAACTTTTCCTACATTGGCGAGGGAGAGCTTGTGGAGGCGTCGGGCCATATGACGGAGCATCCCGTTTACGGGGAACAGCTGTCTGTGGAGAGCTATGAGATTAAGCCTCCGGAGGACACTGTATCTATGGAACGCTATTTAGGCTCCGGTGCCATCAAAGGCATCGGGGCTGCTTTAGCTTCAAGGATAGTAAAAAAATTTAAAAAAGATACTTTCCGGATTATGGAGGAGGAGCCGGAGCGGCTTGCTGAAATTAAGGGAATCAGCGAAAAGATGGCTATGTCCATTGCAGAGCAGATTGAGGAAAAGCGGGATATGCGCCAGGCTATGATGTTTCTGCAGGACTATGGAGTGTCCATGAATCTGGCGGCAAAAATCTACCGGGAATACGGCCCGGCCATGTATGGAATTATCAGGCAGAATCCCTATAAGCTGGCGGATGACATTCCGGGAGTGGGATTTAAGATGGCGGATGAGATTGCCGCTAAGGCCGGAATCCTGACAGACTCTGATTTCAGAATTAAGAGCGGAATTCTGTATACTCTTTTAAAGGCGTCGGGAAACGGCCATACATATCTTCCAAAGGAGATTCTGATGGAACAGGCTTCAGAGCTTCTGGGAGTGGGTCAGGAGGAGATAGAGAACCGCCTTCTGGATATGCAGATGGAAAAGCGCCTGGTGGTGAAACGATTCAGGGAGGACACAGCCGAAGAAGGGGAGGAGAGGGAAGAGAGCAGACAGATGGTCTATGCCTCCCAGTATTATTACACAGAGCTGAATACGGCTAAAATGCTTCACGATCTGAATATCACAGGCGACCAGCCGGAGGAATCCATTAGGAAAAGTCTCAGGCAGATTCAGAAGCAGGAAAATATTGAACTGGACGAGCTTCAGATTCAGGCTGTCATAGAGGCAGTCAACTGCGGCCTTCTTATTATTACAGGCGGTCCCGGAACAGGAAAGACGACTACGATTAATACCATCATCCGATATTTTGAGCTGGGCGGCCTGGATATCCTTCTGGCGGCTCCCACAGGCCGTGCAGCCAAGCGGATGACAGAGGCCACCGGCTTTGAGGCCAGGACCATCCACCGCCTGCTGGAACTTTCCGGAGCGCCTGTGGAGGAGAAGACAGGAGATGCAGGCGAGAGAAGCAAGATGGCCAATGCGGGCATGAGGTTTGAGCGCAATGAAGAAAATCCTCTGGATGCAGATGTGATCATTATTGATGAGATGTCCATGGTGGATATTCACCTGATGCATTCCCTTCTTCGGGCAGTAAATGTGGGAACCCGACTGATTCTGGTGGGAGACGTGGATCAGCTTCCCAGCGTAGGCCCTGGCAATGTGCTTCGGGACATGATTGAATCCCAGTGCTTCCATGTGGTGAAGCTGACCAGGATTTTCAGGCAGGCGGCCCAGAGCGATATCGTGGTGAACGCCCACCGGATTAATGAAGGAGGACAGATTCCCCTGGGAAAGAAAAGCCAGGACTTTCTTTTTATCCGCCAGGAAGATCCCAATGCCATTGTCCGCTCGATGATTACCCTGGTACAGGAGAAGCTGCCGGGTTACGTCCATGCGGACACCTTTGACATTCAGATTATGACGCCTATGAGAAAAGGCGCTCTGGGAGTGGAGCGGCTCAACGAAATTCTCCAGAAGTATCTGAATCCACCTTCTCCGGAGAAGAAGGAGAGGGAGAGCGGGGGAACTATCTTCCGCACCGGCGACAAGGTGATGCAGATTAAGAATAATTACCAGATGGAGTGGGAGCTGAGAAACAGGTACGGCGTGCCGGTAGATAAGGGCTCCGGCGTGTTTAATGGAGATGTAGGCGTGATCCGGGATATTAATGCTTTCTCTGAGCTTATGACAGTGGAGTTTGATGAGGGGAAGATGGTGGAATACAGCTTTAAACAGCTGGAGGAACTGGAGCTGGCCTATGCCATTACTATTCATAAATCCCAGGGAAGCGAGTATCCGGCAGTCGTGCTGCCTGTTTATCCAGGACCCAGGATGCTGATGACCAGAAATCTGATTTATACGGCTGTCACCAGGGCCAAGTCCTGTGTCTGTCTGGTAGGAATTCCACAGGTATTTCAGTCTATGGTGGATAACGCGTCTCAGCAGAAGAGGTATTGTGGATTAAAAGACAGAATTCAGGAGATAGAGGAAAGCCTTATGTAGGAGAGTCTGCGTTTCTATGAAGGATAAGAATTACAATCATATCAAAGCATTTCTTGAATATCCCTGCCGCATGGCAGAGGATCTTCTCTTTCCGCGCCGCTGCCCGGTCTGCGGCGGCGTGGTGATGCCGAAGGGGCGTCTTATCTGCCCGGCATGTCTGAAGTATTTATCATTTGTGTCATCCCCGGTCTGCATGAAGTGCGGAAAAGAGATAGAAAGCAGGGAGCAGGAATACTGCGGGGACTGCCTTCGTCGGAAAAAGAGTTTTGAGAGAGGTTTTGCCCTGCTCAATTACGACAACAGGGCCGCTGTGTCCATGGCAGCTGTCAAATATCATAACAAGAGAGAGTATCTGGATTTTTACGCCAGAGCGGCGGCTCTTCGGTTTGAAAAGCAGTTTAAACAGGCAGGAATCCAGGTGATTGTGCCTGTTCCTGTCCATGCTTCCAGACTGAAAGCCAGAGGATTTAACCAGGCGGCTGTGCTGGCCAAACAGCTTTCGGCTGAGCTTGGCATTCCCTGGGAGGAACTGCTTGTCCGTGTAAAAAAGACAGATCCACAGAAAGGGCTGGGCTCCTCAGACCGCCTGAAAAATCTGCGAGGGGCTTTTGAGGCAAAAGAGACAGTGAGAACATGGGAACGGGTGCTTCTGGTGGATGATATTTATACTACAGGGAGTACGGCAGAGATCTGTTCCAGGGCTCTTCTTGGAGCGGGGGTGAAGCAGGTGTTCGTATTCGCCGTCTGCATCGGACATGGAGTGTAAATTCGATAGGGCAGGCATAATTATCCCACTATGAGGCGCGTTATTCTTTGTACACTGACGCTAAACAGACAAAATTTACAGGCTAAGTGACGATGGCGAGGCTTTCTAAGAGAGGTTCGCGTTAATTTCCGCCACCGAGCGAAGTGTCTGAGCCGAAGGCGAGTTTTCGCGGATGGCGGATAACAGATGCGCGAACCGAGCAGAAAACGCAGCCAGTCATAAGGCTTGTAAATTTTGTTCTATGATTTTCTGCCGTTTGCATTGGACACAGACGAAAAAATACGATATGATGGTAGATAAATTGAAAATTTGGAGACGGTCCTTTGCCAAAGAAAGGACAGTGTCTCCGGAAGGAGTTAGAAATGAAGGAATATACGTATCAGCTTGAAAAAGATGATTACAGGGAATGGATCCGGTGGAACATTAAAAAACACGATCAGAAAAAAACTCGTTACATTACAGTGGGAGTAATGCTGGCGCTGCTGGCAATGACTCTGATTGGTAATCTTTCCTCCGGCGCGCCGCTGGCGGCAGCGATTGGTTCCTCACTTATGTTTCTGGGGCTGGGAGGGATTATGCTTTATTTCACTTCTCCACAGAACCAGGAGAGAATGATTTATAAAAAGAGCGGATTGAAAAAAATGGAACAGACAGGTTTTCCTACTGTCAACCTGGTTCTCAGAGAGGACGGATTTGATCTGTATGGCTCCAAACGGACAGAGGAACAGATGCATTACCAGTATACGGCGCTGTCTGAGGTTCTGGAGCTGGAACGCCTGATTCTTTTGAAGACAGCTGACGGAGGCTACCAGTTTGTAGCGAAAAAGGCATTTGAAAGCAAGGAGGAGAAGGAAGAGTTTCTGACCCTTCTTCAGGAAAAGATGGAGGATGCCAAGGCTCATCCGGAGAATTACAGCCTGAAAAATGAGGAGGACGAGGCTGAGAAGGAGCGAATCAGCCGTGTCTGGGAAGAAGGCTATGTGGTAAGAAATAAAAATACAGAAGGTCTCGGAAAGATCGGCCAGATGGCTCATATTTTAGCCCCTGCAGGCGAAGAAGAGGCGCTGGAGGAAAATTCCCAGGCAGAGAAATCTGATGAGGCTGAGACTGCTGAGATTCAGGAAGAAACTCCTGTTTTAGAAGAGACAAGAGAGGCAGAGCAGAAAGAGGAGTGATGGATATGACAATACGCCCGGCGGTCCGGGAGGATGTGAGGGAAATGATGGAAATTTTTAACTATGAGGTGAGAAATTCCACTGCATCCTTTGCCATTACAGAGCAGTCCTATGAGGAACGGCTGGACTGGTTTCAGTCCCACGGAGGTGAATATTATCCTCTGCTCACAGCAGAGCAGAACGGACGCGTGGCAGGCTATGCCTGCCTGTCTCCATACCGTCCCTATGAGGCCTACAGAGGAACAGCGGAACTTTCTGTCTATGTTTCGCCGGATTTCAGAAGGCAGGGAATTGGGGAAGCGCTGATGCGGGAACTGCTGGGCAGGGCTCGCCGTTTCGGGAAGCTTCATTCCATCATTTCTGTGATCACAGCCAGTAATGAGTCCAGCATCCGTCTCCACGAAAAGCTGGGATTTTCCTATTGCGGAACCATGCACCAGGTAGGGGAGAAGTTCGGACAGCTGCTTGACATAGTTAACTATGAGCTTTTGATTTGATTTAGAAAGAGAAGAATCTTCGCCAGACCGGCAGGATTCTTCTCTTTCTGTTTGCGCGCCATGGGCGCGCTCTAACGGGTGTAAGTCCCGAACACGCC
>CAUCIO010000047.1 GCA_958442925.1 uncultured Clostridium sp.
ATATAAGGGCCTACCGGGCCTCCTACATCAGGACCTTCATCATGAATCAGACCGGTATCCTTCAATGTATTATAGATAATCTCAGTAGCGCCCTCTACATATCGCTCCTGATCCGTATCCTCAATTCGTAAAATATAATCTCCGCCCTCATGCTTTGTAATCAGGTAAGCATACAGCGCAGTTCTTAAATTTCCTACGTGCATCTTTCCTGTCGGGCTTGGGGCATATCTTGTTCTGATCTTTTCCATAGCTCCACACTCCTCACTGTTAGAATAAGGCCCGGCCGGCTGCCGGGCCTGTGTTAAAGATAATTCATTATATCTCTTAATCTGAAAAATTACAAGTCTAGGCTGCCATGTCGAGAAGACGGCAGGCAAAATTAAAATAAATCACAAGGCTGCAGGCGTCCAGAATCGTAGAAATCATAGGAGATGCCATCAGAGCCGGATCCATGTGCAGAACCTTGGCGATAATCGGCAGTGTACAGCCGATTGTTTTGGCGATAATGACAATACAGAAAATACTCAGCACCACTGTCAGGCAGATCATCTCCTGTCCCGGATAGGACAGAGTCAGACGCACAAAATTGGCAATCGCCAGACAGATTCCTACCAGAATGCCTACCCTCAGCTCCTTCCAGACTACCTTAGCCAAGTCCGAGGGACTGATCTCACCTACTGCCATACCACGGATAATCATAGTGCTGGCCTGGCTTCCTGAGTTTCCTCCTGTGTTCATCAGCATTGGAATAAAGGTAACTAAAAGAGGAACTGCAGAAAATGCCTCTTCATAAGCAGTCAGAATCTCTCCTGTCACCATACTGCTGAACATGAGAATTAACAGCCAGACGATTCTGTTCTTGGCCAGCTGAAACACACCGGTTTTCAGATACGGCTTTTCACTGGGGTTCATGGCGGCCATCTTCTCGAAGTCCTCTGTGGCCTCCTGCTCCATAACGTCCATCACGTCGTCAACGGTGATAATGCCTACCAGACGGTTTTCCCCATCTACAACAGGGAGGCTCAGCAGATCGTACTCGTTAAACAAGTCTGCCACCGCCTCCTGATCATCAGTCGTATGGGCCTTCAGCACATGGCTGTCCATAATTTCCTCGATAGTGGTAGTGTAGGGGCTCATCAGCAGATCCTTCACCGTCACCACGCCTTCCAGATGGCGTCCTGCATCCATTACGTAGCAGGTATAGATCGTCTCCTTGTCTACTCCGTATTTCCGAATATATGCAAAGGCCTCTTCCACTGTCATGGCCTTTTTCAGTCCCACATACTCGGCAGTCATCACGCTTCCAGCGCTGTTGTCCGGATACTTGAGAAACTGGTTGATCAGCTTTCTTGTATCCGGGCTGGAGTTCTTCAGCACTCGTTTTACAATCGTCGCAGGAAGCTCCTCCAGCATATCTACCGCATCATCCACAAACAGATCGTCCATGATGTACTGAAGCTCATTATCCGTAATACTGGTAATGATATGCTGCTGCTTCTCCACCGGAAGGCAGGCGAACACATCTGACGCCATCTCTTTAGGAAGCGTCCTGAATACGACCACCGTCTTCTCTGAATCCAGTTCCTCCATAAACGAGGCGATATCCACCTCGTTCATCTCTATCAGTTTTTCCTTCAGGCTTCTGTACTGCTTTTCATCAGCCAAAGCGTGAAGATCATCAAAATTCATCTCCTCCATACCCTACTCCCTTTCCAGACACGCTCATCCGCTTCTTCCTATTATAGTAAGAATTCATTAAAATTTCAACGGATTTATGCGAGATAATACCAGGGCAGAAAGAATTTAGCTGCCAATGAAGCCCAGGGCAGAAGCGGAGACAGATCGATAAATACAGGGCAGAAAACCAGGCTTCCCACTGCGAAAAACGGGATCAGGCAGGCGACAGCCAGAGGATTCTTCACGATTCTGCATACTCCCCAGGAAAAAAGCGTGCACATTCCTCCATAAATGAGCAGGCGAAAGATCTCTGAAAACCATTCCCCACTCTCCGCTTCACCTGAAACCACAAGTGCCGCAAATCCACTGATACAGGCCAGAAAAACAGGAGCTGCCAGACAGGAAATAACAGCTGTCTCACGGCTGACACCTGACAGCGTAGAAAACAATCCTCTCCTTTCATCCTCACATGCAGTCACCGCTGCTGTCAGACTGAGCACAAAAATAAACACTGCCGTCATCCCCCTGGCAGGAAACGTCTGTTTCATGGATGGCTTTCCAATCTTATCTCCGCCCGCTGTCTCATACTGAAAAGCAAAGGTACTGCCATTTTCCAGGTAGGCATCGTACAGAGTCTCCAGCCTCTGCCATACTTCCTTCTCACCCTGAAATGGTTTTCCATCTCTGCTGTACGTCTCCAGCAGACTGCGCCCCCACACGGAAAAAAGGCCGGAGAACACTACCTCGGAAGACAGCTTGTCTGCCGCCGTGGATGGAGCCGTTACCAGAGTAATGCTTCTCTTATAGCGCCCAGATTCCATTCTTTCCCGCAGATCCTCGGGAAAAATATAACCGCATTCCGCTTTCCTGGCCGCTACATCCTTCCGCAGCTCTTTCTCTGAACTGCTTATGTAAAACTCAAAGGAGTGCTCTCCTGACAGAAGCTCGTCAGCCACCTGGAGGTTCCAGTCTGACTCTCCTGCATACAAAGCGATGGCTATCGAATCCTCCTCTGGATTTTCCGCCTCCCGGAAGAACCAGAGCCCTGTCGGCAGAGAAATCAGAAGAAGTAAAAAAAAGAAGCGCTTTGTCTGCCGCTTTAAAGACAGATAAAACCACAGCCCTGTTTTACTCATAATCCCTCCTTACTGCCACTGCAAGGCCAAAAGATACTGCTTCCACAGCCAGAAGCCTGAAAACCGGCGCCCATGACGCCAGCTGCCCGGTTCCCCCTGAAACCTCTTCTGATACCATCCATTTTACCGCTTCCATTAAAAAGAAAACTGGCGTAAACCTTCCGGCTTCGGTAATTGCTTTCGGCAAAAATACAGCCGGAATCAGCCCTCCGGCCATAAACATCATAACAATCGTGGACAGAAACAGGATACTGACGCCGGCCAGAGTACTCCTTCCCGCCTCATAAATCAGAATCACCCACCCAGACGCGCAAATGCAGATGAGAAGCCACACAGGAATGCTGCACAAGCCGCTCTGAAGCATGCCTTCTCCCAGGCAGAAAAAAAAGGGAGCAGCCGTAGCCAATGCAAGCAGAAATGCCAGCGCCAGCGTTCTGGCCCACAGGCGCATGGGACGGCTGAAACCGGAAATATAAAGTTTTTTTTCCATTCCTCCAGAAAACGGCTGCAGAAAGCCTGCCGCCGGGATTCCCAAAAGGAGAACTGCCAGCACTGCGCAGGAAATCCCGTAAAATACCTCTGTAGTCACATCTCCCGATGCACTCACCTGTTCCGTTTTAAAATAGACAGAGCGGGAAAGGGCGTATTTCAGATACAGACGGTTCAGATCTGACTCTGCCTGAGGAATCTGGGCTGCTCTTCCCATATCTTCTAAGAGATGATCTGCTGCATAAATGGCAGCCTGAGCTGTCTTCAGGATTTCTGTTCCCGCATCTGTCAGTTCCCGGAAAACAGAGGCTTCCAGGCCTGCCTGTTCTGGAAATACAATCGTCACAGGCTCGTTCGTTCCGTTCATAATCCCTTCCAGAAGCTGATCTGGAATCAGCATAAGAGCATAAATTTCACCCTTCTCCATCTGCCTGCGCCCCTCCTCCTCATCCAGGTAGACGAATTCGCAGAGGCTGGATACGCTCTCCAGGGAGGAAACCATAGACATGATCCACTTTGCGCCTCGATCCTCTCTCGGCACTGCCACTCCTACCTGAATGCTGTCCACAGCTTTCTTTCCGTAAAGCATCCTGTTTGCAGAAAAAGCAATTGTGCCGGCTAATACCGCCAGCACAACTGCTCCTGTCAGAAAATAGGGGATGCTTTTTAACGCCCTCTTCATTTCAATTTTTAAAATCGTTAAAAATCTTCCCATGAACTCCTGTTATCCTCTTCTCTAGCTGAGGCCGGTACTGCTCAGTATGGATGAAAGACCCATATACAGCTCCATAATCACTGCATTCCACTCCTCTTCTGTGGCTGCCAGAATATCGAAAGCTTCTCCCTCTGGTTTGGAAACAGCTTCTTCCAGAGGCTTGATTCCATAGCTTCCTGACAGCTCTGCCAGGGTAATTCCCTCGTCCAGAGGACCAGCTATAACGCTCAGAGAATCCACAACCGCATTGAAGGACTCTCCAGGAACCAGATCCTCCACAATACCGCTGATCAGGATGCTGCCAATTTCTGTCTCATTCTCTTCTGCGTAAGCATCAATCGTATAATTTGCAGTTGGGATATCGTACTCTCCGCCCAGGCTGAAAAGCATTTTCTCACCGGCCGCTTCTACCTGAACTGCCAGCTGAGCCTGGTAGCTCTTATCCTTTTCGTACTCTCCGATTTTAGCTACGTCAACTGTAACCGTTTCCCCTGACGGATCCTCCGCTGTAAGGCTTGCCTCTATATTGGCTGTCTGGCTGTAACCGCCTCTGAAATTTACGGTTCCGTGCAGCTTCATAGTATCAGCTGTCTCTGCAGCTGCTGCTGACTCTTCTGCTGCTGCCGTCTCAGCCTCTGCTGTCTGCCCTGCCATAGAAAGCTCTGTACTGTAGTCGAAAGATGCCAGCTTTCCGTCATCTGTCACATAAACTGCCAGAGTCACATCTCCCATCGCTCCCTCCAGCTGGGAGAGAAGTGTTTCAACTGCCTCGTCTGCGGAAGTCCAAAGCTCTGTCTGCTGCTGTTCCGGAGTCATGTCAGCGCTGTCCAGTCCATAAAGCTGAGCCATCTCCTCAGAGCTGTACAGAGACGCATTCAGATCATAAACCAGCTCCAGATAGGTAATCATATCTTTCTTTAAGGTTTCATCAGCCAGGAAGAAATCCTTGGTTTCTGTAAAGAACTGAACCAGAGCGGCGTTGCTGAGAACTACGTCGTAGCCGTCGCACTCTACCTCTGCATCTCCCACTGTGCAGCTTTTGCTCTCGCCCTTTTCTACTGTCATGGCTGCTTTCAGATTATCTACAGCCTTGCTTCCCGTCTTATATCTGTCCCAGAGGGCTTCAATGTCAAACATAGGTGTCTCTGAATGAGACAGCTCGTTGGCCTTCTTCATGTAATCAGCATACCCCTGAAGATCCATGCCCATATCCGCCAGATTCTTTCCAAGGTATGGAGAATTTGCAATCTGTGTGTCCAGATCTTCTGCCAGATTAAGAGTAAATACCTTGTTGGTCATATCCGGCGGCAGAGCAACTGCCATCTCTGAATCGTCCAGGTATACCTTTGCATTGAACATGGGGATATCACCGTACTGGAATCCCATATCCATGTCCATAGTTCTGCTCTCTCTGTCTTCCCTGGCATTAATCGTAAAGCCTGTTCCCTGCATCTCTGCGCTTCCCAAAAGCTCTCCCAGTGTCAGATTCATATTCACCTGATAGGAATCGCTGTACAGCTTCTTTCCCAATGCCTTCCAGCCAAAGATCTCTTCCATCGGATCAGTCTGGCCTTCTGCCATTACTCCCTTAAATGCCTCAATCACAACATCCTTGGGATCCTGCTTGTTCATCTGCCAGAAAGCCACACCGCCTATCACAGCAACTGCTGCCACTGCTGCTCCAGCTATCCATGCCTTTCCTGACTTTTTCTCCGCTACAGCTAATGCTGCCGGTTCTCCTGCCTGGCTCCCGTCTGCCTGGCTGCTCTGGCCTGCTTCCACCGGAGTTTCCATCAGATTTTTTTTACATACGGGGCACTCTGCGCTCCCATCCGGAATTTCCTGATTGCAATAAGGGCATTTCATACTGTTTTCCTCCTCTGTTTTGGATGGAATATATTCTAACATATTTTTCTATTTTCGTCATTATATTTGTCTATTTTGTAATAATTCTTTAAGGATTTTGACAGCTTTTGTCAAAATTTACCAATCAGTTTTTCCGGTTCCACGCCGTTTTCCGTACTTTCCGGAATCAATACCCCCCGCTTTAAGATGTACAGGGAGCTGCAGACCTGAAGCTCCGGCAGTTCATGGGAAGTCAGGATTACGGTACCTCCCCTTTTCACAAAAGTATGGATATAACGAAGAATCTCCTCCTTGGCTCCCAGGTCTAATGCCGCCCCCGGCTCATCCATAATCAGGAGAGACGCCTGATTAGAGAGAGCAGATGCAATGCTGAGGCGTTTTTTCTGTCCTCCGGACAGTTTTCCCGCCGGAATATTTAAAAATTCCGAAATTCCAAGCGTCTTTGCCACTCCCTCCTGCAAATCCTTCTCCATTCTTTTTTTGTCGCCTTTGTACCAGAGAGCAAAATTATCCCTGGCTGTCAGCTCTGGAATCAGCGGATTTTCCTGAGGTACGTAGGCCGCTCGCTTCTCAAAGACAGACCGTCTGCCTGCCGCCTCTTCCCCGTCAAACCGTATGCTGCCCTGATCTGGACGGCTCACTCCCGCCAGAATAGACAAAAGCGTGGTTTTTCCGCATCCATTTCCACCGGCAATCCCCACACACTCTCCCGGGGCTGCTGTAAAAGACACTCCGTTTAAAATCTGACGCTTTTTAAATTTTTTATAGATTCCCGATACTTCCAGCATACCTGTTCTCCTTTTTAAAAAGGGCTGCTGTAAAACTGTCTTTTCGTTTTACAGCAGCCCTGATTTACTTCTCTTTCAAGCCTACTCTTTGTGAGCCTCCTGGCTCAGATCTCCCGGCTTCATGCTCAGGTTGATCCGGCCCATCTTATCTACCTCGATTACCTTTACAGTAACCTCATCGCCGATATTTACCACATCCTCCACCTTAGCTACTCTCTTATCAGAGAGCTTGGAAATATGAATCATACCGTCCTTGTTCGGAGCCAGCTCCACAAAAGCGCCGAAATTCATAATGCGGACAACCGTTCCTGTCAGAATCTGTCCCGGCTCAATCTCTGTGACAATGCTCTTAATAATGGCAATCGCCTTGTCGATCATAGCCTTGTCTGTACCGCAGACGGAAACACTTCCATCGTCGCTGATATCAATTTTCACGCCTGTCTGCTCAATGATCTTGTTGATCACCTTGCCCTGTTTTCCTACCACATCGCCAATCTTCTGCGGGTCGATAGTAATCTGCTCAATCTTAGGCGCAAACTCGCCTACTTCTTTTCTAGGCTCTGCAATCACCGGCTTCATGATTTCATCCAGAATATAAAGTCTGGCCTCTCTCGTCTTGGCAATCGCTTCCTCGATGATCGGTCTCGTCAGTCCGTGAATCTTAATATCCATCTGGATAGAAGTAATTCCCTTGTGGGTTCCGCCTACCTTAAAGTCCATGTCGCCGAAGAAATCCTCTAAGCCCTGGATATCAGTCAGGACAATATAATCGTCATCTGTATCGCCTGTTACGAGACCGCAGGAGATTCCGGCTACAGGAGCCTTAATCGGAACGCCAGCTGCCATCAGGGACAGGGTAGATGCACAGATGCTGGCCTGAGAGGTAGAGCCGTTGGACTCCATGGTCTCAGAAACAGTGCGGATTGCATATGGGAACTCTTCTTCGCTTGGAAGCACCGGAATCAGGGCCTTCTCTGCTAAAGCGCCATGTCCAATCTCACGGCGTCCCGGTCCTCTGGACGGCTTGGTCTCACCTACAGAGTAAGACGGGAAATTATAGTGGTGCATATATCTCTTGCTTGTCTCATTCTCATCCAGGCCGTCAATCTTCTGAGCCTCAGACAGAGGAGCCAGAGTACATACATTTAAAATCTGTGTCTGTCCACGGGTGAACATACCGGATCCATGCACTCTCGGAACAATATCGATCTCAGCTGCCAGAGGGCGGATCTCTGTGATACCGCGTCCGTCAGGGCGCTTATGATCCTTTAAAATCATCTTTCTGACTGTCTTCTTCTGGTACTGGTAAACTGCCTCGCCCAGAACTGCCAGCCACTCTTCGTTCTCTGCAAAGGCCTCCTCCAGACGCTCTGTGATAGCCTTGATATTCTCTTCTCTCTTCTGCTTCTCGTCTGTGAAGACTGCTGCCTCCATCTCTTCCTGAGGAACAATCTCCTTGATTGCTGCAAATAATTCCTCCGGAACTGCGCAGCTCTCATAGGAGTGCTTCTCTTTTCCGCACTCAGCTACAATTGTATCAATAAACTTGATAATATCCTGGTTTACCTCGTGAGCCTTAAAGATAGCCTGGATCATCACATCCTCAGGAACCTCTTTGGCCCCGGCTTCGATCATGATAACTTTTTCTCTGGTGGAAGCTACCGTCAGAGCCATATCAGAAACCTTTCTCTGGGCTGCCGTCGGGTTGACGATAAATTCTCCGTCAATCATGCCGATCTGTGTGGTCGCGCAGGGGCCGTCAAAAGGAATGTCAGAAATACAGGTTGCAATGGCAGAGCCCAGCATAGCTGTATACTCCGGGCTGCACTCCGGATCTACAGACAGAACCAGATTGTTTAAAGTAACGTCATTTCTGTAATCCTTCGGGAACAGCGGACGCATCGGGCGGTCGATAACACGGGCAGTCAGAACTGCGTTCTCTGACGCCTTTCCCTCTCTTTTATTGAAGCCTCCCGGAATCTTTCCAACTGCGTACATCTTCTCCTCAAACTCCACGCTTAATGGGAAGAAATCAATGCCGTCTCTCGGCTTATCGGAAGCTGTCGCTGTGGACAGAACCGTAGTATCTCCATAATGCATAAATGCAGCGCCATTTGCCTGGGCTGCTACTCTGCCAACATCTACTGTCAGTGTTCTGCCGGCCAGCTCCATTGAAAAACTCTTATACATAGAATGGTCTCCTTTTCAAATTTCCTTGTTCAAAAACTGTTGTCTCCTGTTTTCCCTGCCTGCCAGATGGCAGAGGGAGTCTGCGGAAGTGTCCGAAACTACTGATCTGGGCACAGAAATCTATGGAGGCTTTCCTGTTTCTCCTCTCCTGTGCCTACATCAGCGGTCTCGGATCACATCTTCCGCAGAATACACACGCTTTATGCCATAGAATCTTCTCTCCTATGACATAAATAATTAGGGTGGATTTCTCCACCCTAATGTCATTCATTACTTTCTGATGCCTAACTTCTCGATTAAAGCACGGTATCCTTCCAGATCTGTCTTCTTTAAATAGTCTAAGAGACCACGTCTCTGACCAACCATCTTTAACAGACCGCGTCTGGAGTGGTGATCCTTCTGGTTCTCCTTTAAGTGCTCTGTAAGCTCTGTGATTCTTGCTGTTAAAATAGCAATCTGAACCTCCGGTGAACCTGTATCTCCAGGCTTTCTTCCGTACTCAGCGATAATAGCAGACTTTTTCTCCTTTGAAATCATGGTGATTTCCTCCTTAATAATAAAATAAATTCTTACCGTACACCAAGCTTCTGTCAGGAAGTCAAAAAGCTGAGTGTCGGCGCGTTTGTACGTCATAGAGTATAGCACAGGATTTTGTGGTTGTAAATCAGTTTTTCACTGTTTTCCCTTCATTTTTACTCCCTGTCCCACCGTCTCTCCCATATTTTTCCAATTCCCCACAGTCCAATCACCAGAATAGACTCTCCCGCTACTGTCATGGATACAATTGATATCAGCTGGCTCAACCGTTCAAAATCCTCCATCAAAATACAGAACCATGTAATTCCCATGGCGCCGGACGAAGCTGCCAGTTCTGCCAGCATAGCTGCTGTGAGGGCTCTTCGCCAAAAACTTTTTCTTTTTATGAGGAAGAAAGCAGAAGTTAAAATTGCTGCTGCTGCTCCCAGAACTCCTGAAGCCAGCACGAAAAACAGAATCTTATCCATGCTCCGCCACCTCAAATTCCGCCTCCACTCCAAATCGGAGTTCCTCTTCAGGAAGCACCTGGATTCTCAGACGATAGGTCCCTGGGCCATCAGGAGCGAAACTGCCCTTCCAGGGTACAGACAGGCGTACTGACGCTTCGGAAAGCTCCGTCAAATAGCCGCAGAACCCTGCCAGGCTCTCTATCTGCTCCCAGCCCTCAATCCCATCCTTTTCTGTCTTCTTCTCAATTACTGGAGAAAGAATATACTGGATACTTCTTCCCGTATCGTTGTGAAGGACAAAGGACAGCTCCGCATCCTCCTCTGTCACCTGTTCTGGTTCCATTTCCATCCATATCTGATCTCCATAGGCGCCGAAACCGTAAACCGTTCCGAACAGATTCCAGAGCTCCATGTGCTGTTCTTTTTTCCATGTATAAAAGGAATCTCCTCCTGCCGCAAGTTCCGGGATCTGTCCTTCTGCCGGAAAGGGCAGCCAGAGCTCTGCTGTCTCTCCCGACTCCATGGTAAGAGTCAGCTTTCCTGGAAAGGATTCGCTCACAGATGTTTCTTTTTTCTCCGTCTCCAGAAGCATCTCCCTGAGCATTTCCAGATCCTCTCTGTTTCCAAGGCTTTCTGTTCTCACTCCGCTTTCAAAGATTCCAGAAAGCTCTGCTTTTAAAACAGCTCCGTTCTGCTCCAAAAATTCCGGAGAAAATGCAGGTTTTTCAGGCAAAGCTTCCATTCCCGCAGACTCTGTTGAAATTATGCTTTCCTGGCCCCTCTCCTGTACCGGCTCCTTCTGGCAGCCGGACAGCAGGCACAATGATGCTGCCAGAAAAATCCACTTCCACCTGTTTCTCATTTACTGCAATCCTTTCTCATTGTCTGTTTTTCTAAGCTCCCGGGCCAGACGGACCGCTGTTGTTTCCTCCCTGGGAAGCCGGGCCGGCTGGAGCTGTTGTCTCAGGCTGAGCAGGCGCAGGAGTCTCAGCCGGTTTTGTAGGCTGAACCTGCTCCTTAGAGGGTTCTGACGGCGCTTCCTGGGACGGCTCTGACGGTTTACTTTCTGCCTCTGAGGCAGACTCTGACGGAGCAGGTGCCTGGGTGGACGGCTCTGTTTCCTGTGGTTTCTCCGGAGCAGCCGGTTTTTCCGTACCCTCCAGGTTATAGCAGAGCACTGGCATTCCAGCTGAAATATTTTCGTAAATCTTCTTTGCAACGCTGTGAGGCAGGTTAATGCAGCCGTGTGAACCTCCCGTCTTATAAATCGTGCCTCCAAAGCTGGAACGCCATTTCGCATCATGCATTCCGATACCGCCGTTAAACGGCATCCAGTAGTCCACCGGCGTGCGGTAATTTTCACCCTTCAGCACAGCGTCTCTCTGCTTATAAGTCAGAGGGAAGGAGCCTGCCGGAGTTCCCCAGCCCTTTGACAGATTTCCAGATACAAAATCCGACTCTACTAACAGGGATCCGTTCTTATAAAAGAACAGATGCTGAGCAGTCAGATTAATCTCCACATAGGTATCGCCATAGTCGTTGGCCCCATGGCTGGCCGCCTTCTGGGAATACACCGGCTCTCTGCCGCTCTGGCTCTCCCCGGAGCGGATCAGTGCCGCCAGTTCGTCCGCCTCCGCCGCCTGGTTGATCTTCCACCCATAGGAACCGCCCTTAATGGTGACTGTCTTCCCATAGGAGGTCTTTAATGTCTTAGACTTGTGATTTGTATTGTATTTATCCGCCAGCTCCTTTACATAGGCGGAAACCTTACCAGAATCTACGCCTGCGCTGCCGTCGGCATTAGGTGTCAGCCACTCATGGATTCTGTCTCCTGACAGAGTTTCCGTCTGTTCTCCAAATTTATAGGTGATCGTCACACCAGCCGCTTTGTTCATATTCTCGCAGAGTGTGTTCAGCGTTTCGTCGTCTGCTGTTATCTCCGGCTCCGCATAGGCTCCCAGCTCCTCCAGGGAAATCCTGGTTTCCAGCTTTAAAATCGCCTCGGAAACGCCTTTTTCTACAATCTCATAATCGGCCAGTGTTCCCTCTGTCTCCGGCACAATAATATATCCGTTCTCCTTAGAATATTCTGACAGGTGGGCGTTCTCCGGCTCTTTGGCTGTCTCCTCATCAAAGCATTCCATCGCCTTTAAAGCTGTTTCAAACGCTTCCTCATCATATTCCATCATAGTCTGAATCTTGTAGCTGTCCGGGCTGAACAGCCGGAGTCCCCAGGCAAAGGGATTCTGGGACGCAATAATTTTCTCCAGGCTGCCGTCAAACTTAGCCTGAAGTCCAATGTCTTCCTGTGAGAGCTGCTCTGTTTTCTCTCCTCTCTCCTCTATGGTGAGAACATATCCATTAATTCCCTGAGCAATCATCTCCTGGGCTTCAGCCGCAGTTTTTCCTGCCACATCCAGCCCGTTCACCTCTGTTCCAGGGAAAAATACACGTTTATACCTGCTGCTCATTCCGGCATAGGAAATCCCGCCAATCACAAGAACTGCCGCTGCAGCTCCCACAGCAATCGCCGTCTGCTTTCTTCCCCAGTGAAATCTTCCGCCTCCGCCGCCTGAAGCTTCTGGCTGATTCAAAGCAACTTCCTGGTTTTCTGTCACAGCCGCCTGTTCAGCTGCGCTGCCTTTTCGCCTGCTTCTTCCTCTGGCTCGGCTTCTGCCTCTGCCTCCTCTATCTGAACTGCCACTTTCTGCCGGCTGCCCCGGTTCCTGGCTTCTCTTCAGATTTTCATTCCTTTCCAGTCCATCAATCATTCCAATTAACTTCCTTTCTTTCCCTTCCGCCGATTCTGCTGTGAAGCTCACTGTCTCCAGCATATGGCGCCTGTTTTGGACATTGTATAATTCTATCTGACTTTATATCGTAAGTCAATGTCCGAAATCTTACAGTTCTTACATTTTTCTTAAATAGCAGGCGGCTCTGTTTCTTTACAGCAAAAAGCAGTCTCTGCATACTTTCTTCTGCAAAAACTGCTTTTCCTCTGTCTTATAACCTGCCGCCGAACAGGCCTTTCTTCTTATGTTTTTCGTTTCCTTCCGGTGCAGCTCCGTTCATAACATCGTCGAAGCGGCGAAGCGCCTCTTTCTGCTCCTCTGTAAGTTTCTCCGGAACCTGGACAACCAGAGTTACGAAGTGATCTCCTCTGACATTCTTGTTTCTGAGTGACGGAACTCCCTTTCCTTTTAATCGGACTCTTGTGTCAGTCTGAGTTCCCGGCTTCACCTCGTACTCTACTTCGCCGTCCACTGTCTTAATACGGATGGCTCCGCCCAGGGCCGCTTTGGCAAAGGAAATGGGAACCGTAGAGTAAATGCTGGTATCCTGACGTTTAAAGACAGGATGGTTGGATACGATTACCTCCACCAGCAAATCGCCTCTCTCGCCGCCGTTTACACCAGGCTCTCCGTTTCCGCGGTCTCTTAACATCTGTCCATTGTCAATACCAGCCGGAATCGTGACCTTAATTTTCTTTCTTCTTGTCACATAGCCGGTTCCATAGCAGTCCGGACATTTTTCCTTGATAATCTTTCCGGTTCCCCGACAATCCGGGCAGGTCTGAACGTTCTGTACCTGACCGAAGAAGGACTGCTGGGTATACATAATTTTACCTTTTCCATTACATTTTGGACAGGTCTGAGGCTGTGTTCCTGGCTTTGCTCCTGTTCCGTGACACTTCTCACAGGTTTCCTTTAAATCCAGCTCAATCTCTTTCTCACAGCCGAAAATCGCTTCCTCAAATGTAATGCGGATGCTGGTTCTCACATTGGCGCCCTTCATAGGGCCATTGCTTCTTCCCCTGCTTCTTCCGCCTCCGAAAATATCTCCGAAAAAGTCTCCGAAAATATCTCCCATATCTGCGCCTGAGAAGTCAAATCCGCCAAAGCCTCCGGCTCCCGCTCCTGCGCCTCCGTCGAAAGCGGCATGGCCAAACTGGTCGTACTGCTGGCGCTTCTGCGGATCACTTAACACACTGTAGGCTTCGGATGCTTCCTTAAACTTCTTCTCCGCCTCCTTATCCCCCGGATTGGCATCTGGATGGTACTTTTTGGCAAGGGTTCTGTATGCTTTTTTGAGGGCGGCGTCATCTGCATCCTTGGAAACGCCTAAGACCTCGTAATAATCTCTCTTACTTTCTGCCATGTCAGCTCTTCCTCTCTAAACCCCGCAAAGGGGATTGGGCGTTCCCGCCCCATCCCCGTGACGGTCTCTATTCGTTTTCCTACCGAAAGATAATACTTCCTCGAAGTCTCCGTCCACGACATTGGCATCTGCTCCC
>CAUCIO010000048.1 GCA_958442925.1 uncultured Clostridium sp.
CCGGACAAATAGATTAAGAGTCTACTGCTCTACCAACTGAGCTAAAGGCGCATATTTCATTTTTCTACAGGTTTTTGAACCCTGTTCCGTAACACGCAAATTAGTATAACTCCAGATACACAAAAAGTCAATACCTTTTTTCGCTTCTTTTAAAGATTTTTTTACAAAATTTTTAAGCTATTTTTTTCTCAGCTTTCCCAAAGCGCCCTCCGCCTCCTCCAGACGTTTTTTCCACAAAAGCACCGTCCTGTTCAGCTGAACCTTATCGCAGGTGGCTCTGGAAAGAGCGCGCAGCAATTTTTTCTTCATACTGTTTTTCCTTCTTTTCGCGTCTCTTTCCTTATTTTATGCCGCCCGCTTCTATTTGTTTCCTTTGTTCTTCGTCTCTTCGCCTGTTCTGACAGCTGTCAGCTTACAGATCGCCTGTCCTCTGGAAGAAAATTTCTCCTCGTACTCTGTCATTACATTTCCCTCTGCCATTGGGCTGTGATGCAAATCAAAGGTATGTTCCTTCACCTTCCATCCTGCCTGGGGGATAGATTCCAGAGAATAGTCAAACAGCCCTCTGTTGTCCGTCTTAAACTCCACGTCCCCCTCTGCTGCCAAAATCTGATCATAGACAGCCATAAACTGCGGGGAAGTCAGCCTGCGCTTTGCATGGCGATCCTTGGGCCACGGATCCGAAAAGTTCAGATAAATCTTTCCCACCTCTCCCTTTTCAAAAATCTCCCCCAGCTCTCTGGCGTCAATGCACATAAAGCAGATATTGGAGACAGGAAGCTGCTCCCTCTTCTGAAGTGCCTTTAATAAAACGGTAGAATACCTCTCAATGCCTATATAATTAATATGTGGATTTCTCTGAGCCAGCTCCATAATAAACCGCCCTTTTCCCATTCCCACCTCAATGTGAATCGGATTCTGGTTTTCAAATACACTGTCCCACTTCCCCTTCATTTCCTTCGGGTTCTGAATCACATAGGGGCTCTGCTCAATAGCCTCTTCCGCCCCTGGTATGTGGCGCAATCTCATATATTTTCCTCCTGATCTGTTCTGCAGTATGCCCCTATCTTACCATTTCCCACTTCCTGTTGCAAGGCATAGCCGCGGCGAAAACAGCTTCTTCCAGCAGCAAGCTTTTACACTTTATGACAAGAAACGAACAATTTCCTTACAAATTTAATTTTTTCGAAAATAATGGTGCAGAAAATGTCGAATTATATTATAATGACAGTATAAAATTCAGCGGCAAAGGAGATGTCTTATGAGCACAGATAATATAAATACCAGCAGCTGGGAGCGCATACAGAAAGGCTTTCAGGAAACCGAGCGGCTGCTGGGGCAGAAACGATATAATGAATGTATGATCAGAGCGAGACAGACTCTGGAATTTATGGTGAAATGTCTCTGCGAGCGTTTTGATATCATGGAAGCCAGCCTGGTGGATATGATTGACGCCCTCTACGAGCACGAAATTATTAACAAGACAACCTGTGAGCACTACCACAAAATCCGCATGATCGGAAATAAGGCAGTTCACGAGGAGGATAACCTGGCATACAACGCAGGGCAGGCCTACCACCTTCTCTCCCAGGAAATCTACACCTTTGCCAATGATTTCACTGGCAAGAAAAAGCGTCCAGTCCCCCGTTCCCAGGAAAGAGAGCGTACAGAGACGTCCTCAGAAAGCCGTTCTCATTCTTCCAGGCAAAACGCTTCCCGCGTTCCGGCCAGAGGCAGTTCCAGGACCGGCAGCTCTGCAAGGCACAGACGTCCCCGTTCATCAGGTCCTTCTATTGACCCTGGAAGCCTTCTGAAAATCCTGGTTCCTGTAGCTGTTATCATCATTTTGATTTTTATTATACGCATGGTACATCCAGGAAAGGAAAACGGCACAGAAACGACAGCTCCCATTGAGCTTGAGACAATCGCTCCTACTGCGGAGGAACCTGCCACAGAGGAAGAAACGGAATCTGCAGCTCCTGAGAAACGGTACAAAACTAAAGATACGCTGAACGTCCGCTCGGAGCCGTCCACCAGCGCGTCTAAGCTGGGACAGCTGGCTCCTGGAACTGAGGTACAATATATTGAAGATTATGATGATACCTGGGCCAAGATTTCTTTTGAAAGCCAGGAGGGTTATGTATCTAAAGAATATCTGGAACTGATCGCAGATTAACAACTGACAAATAAAAGGGGAAACATTTTCTCATTCCAATGGAAGCCGCTGAAAATGTTTCCCTTTTTCTCTTTTGTCTGTCTCATGTATATATGTGAAAATGGCCGACGGAAATCCGTCGGCCATTTTCGTGAAAGAGTGAATTTTACTATATGTATAATTTCTGTGATGCAGGCTAGCCTGCATCACAAATATTAAACATGCAATTTTAATAAAATCTTATGGGAGTATAAGGGACAATTAAGCCTCTGTCTCCTCCTCAGCTGCTGCTGTTGTCTCTTCCTCAGCTGCCTCTGTTGTCTCCTCCTCAGCTGCCTCTGTTGTTTCTTCCTCAGCTGCCTCTGTTGTCTCTTCCTCAGCTGCTGCTGTTGTCTCCTCAGCTGCTGCTGTTGTCTCCTCAGCTGCTGCTGTTGTCTCAACTGCTGCGGTTGTCTCTGTTGCTGTCTCCTTGCTTCCGCAAGCTGTTAATGCGAATGCTGTTAAAGCTGCTGCTGCAAATAAAACTGTTTTCTTCATAATATTTTTTCCTCCTCATTTTACAACAAAGTTATAAAATTATAAATCCTCTTGCCAAATCAGATAGAAGAAGCTGTCTGCTCCTCTCCTGAATGGCATAACCATAGTATAGTGTCTTTTTTTCAAAAATCAAGAGCCTGGAAATATTTTTATGAATTTTTAATAATTTATTTGCCTTTTCGTTATGTTTTTCTTCTATTTTTTCCGTGATTTTTTCATTTTTCCTATGTTTCCGATTCCACCAGATGCCGAACCAGTTCCGGAATTTCCCGAAGACTTGAAATCTCCCTGTCCGCCAGACTTCTGTCAAAACCAAAACGGTTGTCAATCAGGGCTGCCACCTTCATCCCTGCAGCCTTTCCGGCTGTAATTCCCACTGTAGAATCCTCGACTGCCAGGCACTGGGAAGGATCTACTCCCAATTTTTCTGCCGTATGCAGATAGATTTCCGGATCCGGCTTGCTTCTTTTAAACATTTCTCCGCTGACTGCAAGCTCAAGCCTCTCCCATACATGGTTCATAGAGAGAATACGCTTCACCTGCTCCAGGCCTGTAGAGGAGGCTACTGCCAGCTTCAGTCCCATATTCTGCAGTTCGTCCATTACCTCCAGAATCTCTGGGCGGAAAATAGCCCTATAGTCTACTTCTTCAAATGCTCTTTTCCAGATTTCCCTCTCATGGTACTCCCGGCGCAGCTGCTCCCAGCTCTGCCCATTTCCAACAGCCTTCTCCACTATTTCCCAGCAGTCTTTTTTCGTCGCTCCGACTGTGCCGTACAGCTCTTCGATTCGGATATCCTGTTTCTTCTCTCTGGCAAACGCATAAATATACTCAAGATATGCTCCTTCACTGTCAATAATGACTCCATCCATATCAAAAATCACCGCTTTTATCACCTGTCTTTTCCTCCCTTTTACAAATATTAACAGAATTCATGCACTGTTTCAGCCTTCATTCGATCATTACAGGCAGTATACACGAACCGGTTCTCCTTTTCAACTGTCTGATTTTTACAGTTTTATAAAATTTTTTTCCTATGCTTGCGTCAGGCGTCATTAATGGTATACTTATGTATGATAGAAAGACTACAGCAAGAGTCTCGAAATAGTTACGCCGCCTTTTAGAGCACCTGCTAAAAGGCAGAATGGAGATTTTATGAAACAGAAAAACCTTCTGGCCTGGGCGGCCGGAATCCTCTGCACCTTCTGTCTGATGATCATATTTCTCATCACATCAGTAGAATCTGTCGTATACTGGACGCCTGGCTATTTTGAACGGGAATATACCATGTATCATGTACCGGAAACCATATCCGTGGAAATGGACGATCTGCTCTATGTCACCGATGAAATGATGATGTATCTGAGAGGTGACGGGCGGGATGATCTGAATATTTCCGTGCCGGTAGACGGTCATGTACGTCCCTTCTTCAACGAGCGGGAGATAGCCCACATGGAAGACGTGCGGAATTTATTTATTGGCGCACTGCACCTGCGAACTGCCTGTATGATTACAGCGTTCCTGTGCCTGGCCATTATGTTTATTATGAAAACAGACGTAAAAAGGATTCTCCCCAGAGCCGTCTGTACCGGCACAGGCATTTTTTTCCTGATGACTGCCGGGCTGGCTCTCCTGATATCCACAGACTTCACAAAATATTTTATTATTTTCCACAAAATTTTCTTTGATAATGACCTGTGGATTCTGGATCCGGCCACGGATCTGTTGATTAACATTGTGCCTGAACCCTTTTTTGTGGATACTGCGGCCCGAATTGCTTTTACCTTCAGCTTTTTGGTGCTGGCTCTCTTCTTCATCTGCCTGGCATGTATCCGCCGCTCCAGAAAACGGAACCGAAAGGCAGAGGGAGCCGTTCTGAGCCTGGCCCTGTTTCTGGCTCTTGCCATTCCTTCCCAGACAGCCTGCGCGTCTGAAGAGTGGCCGGAGGATGTCTCCATTGAGGCAGATGCAGGGATTGTCATGGATGCTGCATCCGGCACTGTCTTATATGGAAAAAATATTCATGAAACCTACGCGCCTGCCAGCATCACCAAAGTGCTCACTTCCGTCATTGTGCTGGAACAGTGCGAGCTGGATGAAGTAGTAACTTTTTCTAAAAACGCAGTCTACAATGTAGAGGCGGACAGTTCCTCCGCAGGCTACGACACAGGAGATACGGCTACCGTAAAGGACTGCCTTTACGCCCTTCTGCTGAAATCAGCCAATGAATCGGCAAACGCTTTGGCAGAGCACACCGCAGGCTCTACAGAGGCCTTTGCAGAGCTGATGAATGAAAAGGCAAAGGAACTGGGCTGTGTGGATTCCCACTTTGCCAATCCAAGCGGTCTGAATGATGAAAACCACTATGTCAGCGCCTACGACATGGCTCTCATCACAAGGTATGCGTTCCAGAACGAAACCTTCCGCGAGATCGCTTCCACTACCTATTACGAGCTTCCGCCCAATGCCAGAAATCCCGAGGGACTGGGTGTCTCTCCAGGCAATAAAATGGTCAAAAAGAATTTTCCGGAATACCGCCCCGATGTCATTGGAGGCAAAACAGGATATACGTCTATTGCCCTGAACACCCTTGTCATTGGCGCAAAACAGGATGACACAGAGCTGATTACCGCAGTGCTTCACAGCAACGGAACCACCTATTCTGATACCAGCCGCCTGTTGGACTTTGGATTCCAGAATTTTCGTTCCGTACCTCTGGCAGGAAACGATACCTCATGGGAGCGTTTAAGCAGCACTCTGACTATTGCAGGTCTTCCCACCTCCCAGGCCCCGGCTCTCACTGTAGATCCAAACAGCCGCATTATTCTTCCAAACAGTGCGGAATTTGATGAAACGGTCTCCCGGATCTCCTTTGAACTGCCGGAAAATGCCCCCAAAAATGCCATTGCGGCCATTCACTATTTCCTGGGCGATCACGAAGCCGGAACAGCCTGGCTGACTCTTGGCACAGAAGCCTCTGCCAACGCCTCCTCCATTCCAGAGGAGTTATTAAAAATTGCTCCCGATACGATTGCCCAGACAGACCTTGAAGAAAATGAAAATTCTGCTTCCTCTGAACCGGCGTCATATCAGGAGCAGGAAAAAAAACGCCAGGATAGCGGCACACAGGCAAAAAACCGCTCCGGAGAATTCTCACCGTCTGAAAATTCCAGGCAGGATAAAGTTCCGCAGGAAATGCTGAAACATATGCTTCCCGTTCTGCTTCCTGTCCTTCTGATACTGACAGCCACAGCAGCTCTGGGAGGCGTTGGGTTCTATCTCAGCAGGAAGAAAAAGCAGGAAGAAGAAGAGCGCCGGGAACGCCGCAAAAAGCGGCTGGAGCGGCTACAGGAATCTGGTGTGTCGGAGGATGAATTTAATGAAATGATACAAAATCGCCGCCTGTCCATTCCACTGGATTCAAATCGGCATTCCTCCGGACGGCCTAAACTATCCCGCAGCAGAAACAAGGACTTCTCCCTGAAAAAACGCCGTTGGCGGAGATGATAGAAAAAAGAGAGAGAATGGAGCTTATCCTCTTCTCTCTCTCTTTTTTATCTCTTTTTTAGCCTTGGCCCGTTCAGCCCGCTTCTTTTTCGCTTCTTCCCGCCGGTTAATCAGCATCTCTACCCCTGCGTCATCTGTCAGCTTTACCGTCTGTACGGCGAACACGCTCCCATCCTCAGACTTTTTAATTCTCAGCTTCCCTTTTACATATCCGTGCTCCGGACAGACTGCCAGGCAGAAATACTGCTTTTGATTGACAGAAAACCAGCGTATCTTTTTCTTCAGCAGCCGGCGGCATTTACAGCACATCACATCTGTCACCTGCTTTTCTCTCAGCAGTTCCTCCTTCGTGTCCCAGCTTCTGGAAACAAACTTGGCATATGTGGGAAATTTAAGCCTCAACTCCTCGTTTTCCGTCTCCGGCGTCTGATAATAGTCCACAGAAAAATATTCCATCATGCTGTAGAAGTTCATTTTTCCCATCACAAGCCCTGTGTACCAGGCGTCATCTAAAGCCCTGTGAAACGGACGCTCCTGTTCGATTCCCAGTTCCTCCACCGCCGCATCAAGAGATTCCCGCCTGTTATCTCCCCGGATTAACCCATAGATTTTCTGAAGATCATAATAAAACAGAGGTTTTCCAAAAGGAAGCTCCATTCCGTGATACACCACGTTTCTCTGAAGTTCTGTCAAATCCATAGCCCCCCAGGTACAAAGCCGAAAATCCGTTCCGCACCATGCCAGGAATTCTTCCATAACATTCTCAAACCGCTCTCCCTGCTGTTCCAGCAGCTCCTGGGACAGATGCGTAACCTCTGATATTTTATAATGAAGGGTTTTATACACCTGTGGGCGCACCAGACGGCTGAATTCTGAGATAATTCTGAGATTTTCATCCAGCTTCACCGCCCCGATCTCGATAATTTCAAAAGGAAGCCGATCCATCGACGTCTCTCTGCCTCCGGAGCTCTGATTCCACTCCAGATCAAGCACAATATAATGTCCCATAGCTCTCATTCCTATTCTGTCTCACTTCGTGTTGTCAGGAAAATCATCCTTTTTCTTCTTTTCCAAATACACAACGTATTAACTTTACCACATTCCGTCCAATAAGTCGATGACATTTTAATGAGTAAATATACATTCCGTGCCCAGCGAATATACACAATATTCATCTCCGTGAATACTGTGTATATTTATTCATTTTTATTTCTGTATGCTATACATTAAATCGAAAATATATTCACATTTGCCCTTGTATCTGATTATACTGATCGGATTCGCTTCCTGTTTTTCTTGCCTTCCTTTTAACAGTACACTATAATAGAAAGCGGCAGTTTTTATTCTGCTGGTTCTGCCTGCACCCCCAGTACGATTCCGCTTTTCAGTGAGAATCGGAATATATATTCTCCTATCCATAACCAGTAGTTATTATACGTCCTACAGGCCCCATTGATTCATTTTATACGGGAGTATACAAATATGAACACATTAAAACGATTTATTCAATACTACAAACCCTATCAGACCCTGTTTTATCTGGATCTGCTCTGCGCAGCTGCTATCAGTATCATCGATCTGCTGTATCCACAGATTCTGCGCAGTCTCACCCATACACTGTTTGCCGGAGATCCGAATTTGCTTGTAAAAGCTCTGCTTCCCATCGGCATAGGCCTTTTTATCATGTATGCAATCCAGAGCCTGTGCAAATTTTATGTCTGCTACCAAGGCCACATGATGGGCGCTTATATGGAACGGGATATGCGGCAGCAGCTCTTTGATCACTACGAAAAGCTGTCTTTTTCCTACTATGACAGGAATAATTCAGGACAGATGATGAGCAAACTCGTATCAGATCTGTTTGATATTGCTGAGCTGGCCCATCACGGGCCGGAAAATCTGTTTATTTCTCTCATCAAAATTGTCGGTTCCTTTATTTTTCTGTTCCTGATCAGTTGGCAGCTGGCTCTGCCATTGGCTTTTTTAGTCCTCTGCATGCTCATATTTTCTCTGGCACAAAACGAAAGAATGCAGGCTACTTTTATGGACAACAGAAAACGAATCGGAGATGTAAATGCCAGCCTTCAGGACACTCTGGCCGGAATCCGTGTTGTCCAGTCCTTTGCCAACGAAAAAACAGAACAGGAAAAGTTCAGAAGCAGCAATCACCATTTTCTGATGTCCAAGGATGCCAACTATCGCTGCATGGCCAGTTTCATGAGTTTTAACCTGTTTTTCCAGGGAATGATGTACCTGGTAACGCTGGTGTGGGGCGGCTATTTAATCGCTAAAGGCATACTTCAGGTATCTGATTTAGCTATGTATGCCCTTTATATCGGCATCTTTATAAGCCCTATCCAGATTTTAGTCGAACTGACTGAAATGATGCAGAAAGGCTTTTCCGGCTTTCGCCGTTTCCTGGATGTCATCGATACAGAACCTGAGATCAAAAACTTTCCCGGTGCGGTTCCGCTTACAAAGGTTCGCGGAGATGTCCTCTATGACAATGTGAGCTTTTCCTATCAGGATGACGAACCTGTACTGTCCCATGTTTCGTTTCACATTCCAGCTGGTAAATCAGTTGCTCTGGTAGGCCCGTCAGGAGGAGGAAAAACCACCATCTGCTCCCTTCTCCCCCGTTTTTACGATGTGACAGAGGGAACAATCTTTATTGACGGGGCTGACATTAAAACTCTGACTTTAGAAAGTCTGAGAAGCCAGATTGGAATTGTCCAGCAGGACGTATACCTGTTCTGCGGTTCAGTCAGGGAAAATATCGCCTACGGAAAACCCGGTGCTTCTATGGCAGAAATTATCGATGCGGCAAAAAAGGCAAATATCCACGATTTTATCCAGTCTCTTCCCGACGGCTATGATACCTTTGTAGGAGAACGGGGAACCCGTCTATCCGGAGGACAGAAACAGCGCATTTCCATTGCACGGGTATTCCTGAAAAATCCTCCAATTTTGATTTTAGACGAAGCTACCAGCGCTCTGGACAACGAGAGTGAGCGCCACATCCAGAAAAGTCTGGAAGAACTGGCCAAAAACAGAACTACTATTACCATCGCCCACCGTCTCTCTACCATCCAAAATGCAGACGAAATTATTGTAATCAACTGCAATGGAATTTCCGAACGAGGCACTCATCAGCAGCTGTTAGAAAAAAACGGTCTGTACGCCCACTATTATCAGATGCAGTTTGAAGGACTGCTGGAAAATTAAACAGTTAAATAAAAGCTTTCCGCTCCTGCATGTTTCACGTGAAACATGCAGGAATTGCTTTATTCTCTATCCGAATTCTTTTTTCTTTTATTTTCCTCTCATTCATCTCTTTTTCATTTTTTTACTTTTCTATCTCACACGTTTTTCTTTTTTTAGACTCCCCATCCTTATCTACTGTGTTTCACGTGAAACATTACGCATAAATATTTCAATCTACCTTTTTAGGAGCTTTCATCTAAACATCTTCTCTGATTCTGTGAATGAAGCACAGGGTGTTCCTTTCTATTTAATATTGTCAGCATTATATAAGATTATTCTCATTCTCGTAAAAATTACAGCTAAAGTCTTGACTTCCCTCAGTAAGATCAGGTATAATAATTAAGTTAGCTGATATAATACAGCTATAAGATTTTTGTTTCTGTAGCTCAGCAGGATAGAGCGTCCGCCTCCTAAGCGGAAGGCCAGCGGTTCGAATCCGCTCAGGAACATACTGTTAAACACACAGAATACTTTTTCAAAGAGTATTATGTGTGTTTTTTACGTAACACTTTTTCCCGGAATCCAAATCTGTTTTTAATAACCATATGCTTTAAAAAGCCGGTATAGATGATACTACCATCTTATACCGGCTGAATTGCTATCATTATTCACTTTTTTATCCCAATGCTTCGTCAAAGAATACTCTTCCCTGCATCCAGACTTTTCCTTTAAACCGGCGTCCTACTTTTGGTTCACCGAACAAATCAGCTTTATTAATGCACACCCGAAAATGAATGTCATTGCACTCCAGCTTCATATCATAGAGTTCTTCTCCTGTGATTCGGTTCTTCTTCAGAAGTATTTCCTCTATCTCTCCAATAACTGAATACTGATCACATTCTATTCCGCTCGGCATAAAGCAGGTGTCAATAATCGTGTACAGATCCTCTTTAGCCGCTCTTCTGGAAGCCTGAGAGTACAGATCAATATCTTCAATTGTCAGAGATTCCATTGCCTCCGGATCTCCATTCTTCGCAGCTTCCAACAGATGATTCCTGTTTCTGGACGCCACTTTTGCCATCGCAATCTGATTTTCAGTTTTTTTCACTGGAAGTAGAATTTTCCCATGGACAGAAAATCCGGCCAAATTAGCCGCCACCACCTCTGTGCTTTTTCGCCGTTTCAGAAGCCGTTCCCTGTATTCCATCCCGTTCGTGACATAGAAAATCAAAGAAATTCCCACTCTGTATTCATCCAGCAGCCCGGCATAAGTTTCCTTCTCTGTATGCCTCTGAATAGAGCATTCTGCTGTAGACGTCTCGATGCTGCTTTCCAGATAGGGATAATAATATTCAATTTCCAACTCATCCTGCTCGTTCATTTCTCCGCACATGGAAATTCCGATTCCATCTGCTATCTCTGCACGAAGCTCATAAAAATCTGTATCCCGTTCAATCTGCACGCACCGCGAATCTTTCGGCTCCTTAGACAGACACTTCAAGAGAGCTTTAATATCCCGATTTTTCTGATACATACTGAAACCAGCAGCACGCAAATATTTATGCATCGTTTCTATCTCCTCTTAACTTATACTCCACAGTATCTGGATAGAAGGGAACGGCGGCTCTTCCCGCCGCTTCCACAGTTTAATAGCCCAAAGCTCTCTCAAGAGCCTCTTTTTCCTCCGCTCCCAGAAGGACGTCCGTGCTTCCCTTTTCCACATCCTTCATATAGAGGTAGCAGCCTTCCCTGCTGTGAACGGAATTTAAAATGAAGCCAGAATTATTATCATCTAAAAGTGCAATAACGAAGCTTAAATTGCCTCCCATCCCTTTAAAGGCATTGTATTTTACGATTCCAATTTTCTGGTAACTGGCCCTCACCTGCCTGGTCAGAGACTTCAGCTGATCCCTGCTTTCTTTATCTGATACCTGGCGAACAGCCGCCTCGTCCATCAAATCCAGGATAATATCCTCCAGAGTTTCTGCATCCTTGCCCCTCATGAACAAATCATAGCGCCGATACAGCTTCCTGTACTGTGTAAAACATACCAGAGTCAAAATCATCAAAACCAGGGTAAGTACCGCAAGGCCGATAATCAGATAGGCCGGATCAAAAAGGAGGTTATTTAACATACTATTTTCCATTATTTGTTATCCCTCTGCCTTTCCTATACTTCCTTTATTGACTGAAGCAGTTCAATCAACCGCTCCAGCTCTGCCGGAGAATAATATTCAATTTCTATCCTGCCCTTATTTTTATCCTTCTTATTAATGGTAACCTTTGTTCCCATAATGGATTTCAGCTTTTCTTCCAAATCCCGGTAAATAAAGCTTAAGTCTTTTTCCGGCTCCTTCTTTTCCTTTTTTGGAGCAGCCGCAAGCTTCACCAAACGCTCTGTCTCCCGGACGCTCAGCTGATTGTCTCTGATTTTTATTGCCAGGACATACTGCTGTTCCTTATCTTCTAAAGCCAGCAGCGCTCTGGCATGGCCGCCGGAAAGCTGGTTTCCAATCAACATATCCTGAACCCGTTCATCCAGCTTTAAAAGCCTCATACTGTTCGTAATAGTAGCTCTGTTCTTAGAAACCCGCTCAGCCACTTCCTCCTGCTTTAATCCAAACTCCTGAACCAGCATCTGGTAGGCCTTCGCCTCCTCAATAGGATTCAAATCTGCCCGCTGTACATTTTCAATCAGCGCGATTTCTACTGTCTGCTGTTTTGTATAGTCTCGGATTAAGACAGGAACTTCCTTCAGTCCTGCCATTTTAGCGGCGCGCCAGCGCCGCTCGCCGGCGATAATCTCAAAAAATTCTCCCTTTTTCTGTACTAAAAGAGGCTGCAGAATACCATAGTTTTTAACTGACTCTGCCAGTTCCCGCAGCTGCTCCTCATTAAAATGCTTCCGCGGCTGTTCCCGATTTGGTTCAATCTGAGAAATATTTAAGAGCTGCTCTCTGCCGCTCTCTTCCTTTTTATCCGTTCCTGCCTCTTTGCCCTTCTCAGCTCCCGTTTTTTTCGTTTTCTTTTTATCTGATCCTGCCTTCGCTTTTCTTCCGCTTCCAGGAAGCACCATATCCATCTCTTCCAATTTTGTCTTCCTATCTACAGCATGATCCTCTTCCCCATGGCCGTCTTCCTGCTCTGAAGCTTCACGCTCCAGCTCAGGATGGGAATTTTCTTCCTGATAGTCTGGGAAATAAGCTCTCAGTCCCTTTCCAAGTCCTCTTCTCGCCATTTTTTAATCTTCCCCTCTGCTGATTACTTCCGCTGCCAGAAGCCGATAACTCTCAGCTCCCGTAGACTTGCTGTCATACAAGTTAATTGGCATTCCATGGCTGGGCGCCTCAGCCAGCCTTACATTTCTCGGAATAATCGTTTTATAAATTGTTTCATTCAGATTGCTTTTCACATTTTCCACTACCTCCAGAGAGAGGTTCGTTCTGGCATCATACATGGTAAATACAACGCCCTCCAGTTCCAGTCCCGGATTCATAGTTTTTTTCACCAGGCTAATAGTTCTAAGTACCTGGCTGAGTCCCTCCAGCGCATAATATTCGCACTGTATGGGAACTAAAACTGTATCTGCCGCCGTCAAAGCATTCAGCGTCAAAAGGCTCAAGGACGGCGGACAGTCAATCATAATAAAATCATAATTATCTCTCACTGCATCCAGATGTTCTTTTAAGATAAATTCTTTTTTATCTAAGTCCAAAAGCTCGATTTCAGCTCCTGCCAGATTAGAATCCGACGGAAGCACATCCAGATTTTCCTGTACTTCCTGGTGGAGGCAGTCGTTCAGCGTACATTCGCCCAGCATCATTTCATAGACTGTCTCTTCCATATATTCCTTTTCCAAGCCCAGACCAGTTGTCGCATTTCCCTGTGGATCGAAATCAATAGCTAAAACCTTCTGTCCAGCTTCAGCCAGGCAGGCCGATAAATTGATCGCTGTCGTTGTCTTTCCCACACCGCCCTTCTGGTTGGCAATCGCAATCACACGTCCCATGATGACTTCCTTTCCTTTGAATAAGTATAAATAAAATTTAGCTTGCCGTATCCTCTGCGGCTCAAACATTCATTTCACTAGTATAACACATCTTTTAGCCTTTTCCTACAGGAAATATCTCTAATTCCTCATAAATGTTTCACGTGAAACCTGTTGTTTCGTTCTGGATATTGTGCTTTTATCCTGCAAAATACCTCGAAAACTTCTCCCCTCACCCGCTGAATTTATGGTATACTTGCCATAAAGTGAAACTGTTCACCTGGCTGTCTCTTTGTGGTATAATATCGTCAGATATTATGCCACGCCGGTTTGAGCGAGCGGAGCGAAGCAGTTACCAATTCAAACCGTGCGCATCCGCCGGAGGCTCATATCCACAGGATGGATATGGTATAATAACTCAAAGACACAGCTGTACGTCCTACCGCTGAAATTTTATAATTTAAACACCTTTTTCGCTTTATCTTTAAAGGAGAATGACACTATGGATACTAAAAATAAAATCCTTACTTTCACTACTCTGACTTCTGCTGCTGCAGCTTTTACAGCTCTGCTTAATAAATATATCAAACTTTCCGCCTCATCAAAAAATCTTTTGCATAACTCCCAGGCGCATA
>CAUCIO010000049.1 GCA_958442925.1 uncultured Clostridium sp.
CCGCCTTAAACTGGATAATGGAAATGGCCTTGTGCATTTTCAGGTTCATCTCTCTCTCCTGCTGGGCATAGGTATTCGTTCCCTTTAAGGCAAAGCAGGCGCAGGGATCCTCCGAGTAGACGTTCATGGCAAAGGTGGCCAAGGGCAGCAGATTGATGCCGTAGCCGTCCTCCAAAATATCCAGGTTTCCATATCTGGCGCAAATTCGTATCACATTGGCGATACAGCAGATCTGCCCTGCCGCCGCTCCCATCCACAATACGTCATGATTTCCCCACTGGATGTCCACCGAGTGGTAGGTCATCAGCTTGTCCATGATAATGTGGGGCCCCGGCCCTCTGTCGAAAATATCACCCACGATGTGCAGGTGATCCACTGTCAGCCTCTGAATCAGCTCGCACATGGCCGCGATAAACTGCTTGGCACGGCCTACCCGGATAATGGTCTCCACAATGGCTCCATAGTAGGATTCCTTGTCCGCCAGCTCCTCCCGCTCGGTGATCAGCTCCTCCATTACATAGGCAAACTCTTTCGGAAGAGCCTTTCTCACCTTGGATCGGGTATATTTGCTGGAAGCCCTCCGGCACACCTCAATCAGGCGGTACAGAGTAATCTTATACCAGTCCTCCGGATTCTCCTCTTTTTTAAGAATCCGCTCCATCTTCTCCCATGGATAATAGATCAGCGTGGCCAGGGTCTGCTTGTCCTGCCGGCTTAAAGTGTGGCCGAACACGTCGTCGATCTTCCTTCTGACAGAGCCGGAACCGTTTTTCAGAACATGGGAAAAAGCCTCGTATTCCCCGTGAACGTCCGTCAAAAAGTGCTCCGTTCCCTTTGGAAGATTTAAAATTGCCTCCAGATTAATCACCTCGGTGGACGCCGCCGCGATGGTAGGATACAGCTCTGCCAGCCGTTCCAGATACCTCTCCTCCAGTTTTTTCATAAACTTCCTCCCAATACATTTACCGGCCGGACAGAGTCCGGCCGTTTCAGACAGATCATAATGTTAGATAACGCTTTTATTTATACTCTTCCGCAAACTTCCTGATGTTGGACGCATTGACAAACTTCTTAATCTCCCCGTCTTTTCCCACCAGCACAAGGGTCGGCGCCTGCATAATGCCAAACCGGCTGGACATATCTGGATTTTCCTCCGCGTCCACCACCGTATAATCGGTTCCCTTCAGAAATTCTCTGGCGATCCGGCAGTTGGGGCAGGTCTTTGTTGTAAACAGGTAAACCCCAGCCTTGGCCCCCATCCCCTTTCTGGGAGCCTCCCGGTTCTCCTTCCCTGTCTTTTTCTCTGTCTCCAGCCCCTGGGAAAGCTCCCTGCCGTCCTTTAATTTGGAGTTCTCCATGCAATAGGTCTTTCTATCCTTATACTCCTGGGATTTTCCCTCGTTCCAGTTCTGCACCGGACGGTAATAACCAGTAATACGGCTGTAAACCTCCGCCTTCTTTCCGCAGATCGGGCAGGTAAAATGTTCTCCCGCCAGGTAGCCGTGCTCCTTACAGATAGAATAGGTGGGAGATAAGGTGTAATAAGGCAGCTTGTAATTCTCTGCAATGGTTCTCACCAGCCGGGCCGCAGCCTGCCAGTCAGGCAGCTTCTCTCCAAGGAAAGCATGAAACACGGTTCCCGAAGTATAGAGTGTCTGCAGTTCGTCCTGAATATCGAGAGCATCGAAAATATCTTCCGTATACCCCACCGGAAGATGGGAGCTGTTCGTATAGTACGGCGTCTCCCCCTGCTCTCCTGCCGTAATAATATCAGGGTAGCGCATTCTGTCGTGCTTGGCCAGACGGTAAGAAGTAGATTCTGCCGGAGTGGCCTCCAGATTATAGAGATCCCCATACATTTCCTGATAGTCGGACAGTCTCTCCCTCATGTGGTTTAATACCTTCTTCGTAAATTCCTGGGTCTCTCTGTGTGTCATATCCATTCTGAGCCAGCTGGCATTTAATCCCGCCTCGTTCATACCCACCAGACCGATGGTGGAAAAATGGTTCTCAAAGGTTCCCAGATATCTCTTTGTATAAGGATAGAGTCCATTGTCCAACAATTTTGTAATCACATTTCTCTTGATTTTTAAGGAGCGGGCCGACACATCCATCATGTGATCCAGGCGCGCAAAAAAATCCTTCTCATCGGAAGCCAGATACGCGATTCTCGGCATATTAATAGTAACTACCCCTACGGATCCTGTACTCTCTCCGGATCCGAAGAATCCTCCTGTCTTCCTGCGCAGTTCCCGAAGATCCAGCCTCAGGCGGCAGCACATGCTGCGCACATCGCTGGGCTGCATGTCACTGTTTATGTAATTGGAGAAATAGGGCGTTCCGTATTTGGAAGTCATCTCAAACAGCAGCCGGTTATTCTCTGTATCGGACCAGTCGAAGTCTTTTGTAATAGAGTAGGTGGGAATCGGATACTGGAAGCCTCTTCCGTTGGCGTCTCCCTCGATCATGGTCTCAATAAAGGCCCTGTTGATGAGATCCATCTCTTCTTTACAGTCCTTGTACTTGAAATCCATTTCCTTTCCGCCTACAATGGCGTTCATCTCGGCCATGTCGTCCGGCACGGTCCAGTCCAGGGTAATGTTGGAGAAGGGAGCCTGAGTGCCCCAGCGGCTGGGCGTGTTGACGCCATAAATAAAAGATTCTATACACTTCTTCACTGCATCGTAGGACAGGTGATCCACCTTGACAAAAGGAGCCAGATAGGTGTCAAAGGAGGAAAAAGCCTGGGCGCCTGCCCACTCATTCTGCATGATTCCCAGGAAATTTACCATCTGGTTGCAGAGTACGGAAAGGTGTCTGGCCGGTGAGGAGGTAATCTTTCCTGTAATGCCTCCCAGCCCCTCTAACAGCAGCTGCTTTAAGGACCAGCCTGCACAGTACCCTGTCAGCATGGACAGGTCGTGAAGGTGGATGTCTGCGTTTCTGTGGGCTTCTGCAATCTCAGAATCATATATCTCAGACAGCCAGTAATTGGCCGTCACAGCGCCTGAATTGCTGAGAATCAGTCCACCTACAGAGTAGGTAACGGTAGAATTTTCCTTTACTCTCCAGTCCTCCACCTTAACGTAGCTGTTTACTACATCTTTATAATCCAGCAGAGTATTTTTTCTCTTCTCTGCACGGCTTTTCTCTTTTTTATATGAAAGGTACGCTCCTGCTGCCTCTGTATATCCAGCCTGCTCCAGCACGCGGGCTGCGCTGGCCTTGATCTCTTCTGTTCTCAGCTCTCCTTCGCAGATCTTCGGCTGAAAATCTGCCGTCGTCCGAAGCGCTAAAAGCTCTGATATCTCCTGGCTGCAGGTATTTCCCACTGCCTGAAGCGCCTTCTCTATGGAAGCTGTAAGCTTTGTCAGCTGAAAACCGGCTGTCTCTTTATCACGCTTAATCACACTAATCATACTGCCTTCTCCTTTCCAGAATCCCGCTGAGCGGGTACAGACTCCATTATAGCAAAGGGTGCAAAAAAGCACAATATCTATACTTGTGTTTTTCAAAAAAACCAGATATTGTGCTTTGTTGTTGTTTTTTTCACAATTTCCCGCTAAAGCAGGCTTCCGTAAATTTCGGCCGGAACATAGGCCTCCACCTGGATTCCCGCCTCTGTATACTCTTCGCTCAGAAGCTCTCCATACTTCCGTATAGACTGAATTTTTCCAGCCTCAGCATAGGAAAACACCTTTTTCAGATACACTCTGCGGCTTCTGAGAATCCCCTCTAAGGTCTCCAGAAGATCCGGGATTCCCTCCCCTGTCTTCGCTGAGATTTTCACCTGGAAATCAGAACTGAAATCTCTTAAAATCACATCGCCTGCCAGCTTATCCATTTTGTTAAAAACAGTGACAATGGTCTTGTCCCTGATTTCCAGCTGTCTCAGCGTCTCGTACACAATATGAATCTGAGTGTCCAGCTGAGGGCTCGACACATCCGCCACATGGAGAATAATGTCACTGTAGCGTGCCTCCTCCAGCGTACTCTTAAATGCCTCAATCAGATTGTGCGGCAGTTTTCTGATAAAACCTACCGTATCAGTCAGAAGAATATTCTGCCCGCTGGGAAGCTTAAGCATCCTAGTAGTAGGATCCAGGGTGGCGAACAGTTTGTCCTCCGCCAGAATTCCTGCGTCTGTCAGATAGTTGAGAAGAGTAGACTTTCCTGCGTTCGTGTATCCCACAATGGCAGCTGATATGGTACAGTCCCTGTCTCTCTGCTGCCTGGCCACCTCTCTGTGGCGCTTTACGTCCTCCAACTCTGCTTTCAGCTGTCCAATCCTCTCGTGAATCAGACGTCTGTCTGATTCCAGTTTTTTCTCTCCCGGCCCTCTCGTTCCGATTCCTCCTCCCAGGCGGGAAAGAGAATTCCTGAGTCCTACCAGCCTGGCGGCCCGGTAGCGCAGCTGGGCCAGCTCCACCTGTATCTTTCCCTCCCTCGTCACAGCGTGGGAAGCAAAAATATCAAGAATTACCATAGTCCTGTCCATGACCTTCGTCTGCAGGGCGTCCTCCAGGTTTCTCAGCTGAGCCGGGCTTAATTCGTCGTCACAGACAACGCCTGTAGCCTGAAGAGCCAGCACTCTCTCACGGACCTCTTCTATCTTACCTTTTCCCAGGTAAGTTCCCGGATGGACTCTCTCACGGTTCTGAATCATTCGATCCACAGCCACAGCCCCTGCCGTCTTTACAAGCTCTGCCAGCTCGTCTACCGATTCCTCTGTGTCATCCCCATCTCCCGTGCTGACGGCCACCAGGATTACCCTCTCCTCTTCCTCACGCATGTCGTAAAGCTCCGCCATTTTCACACTCCTTTTCTGAATTTACTTCCTGCTGCTTTTTCTGCCTGTCTACCGGCTTTCCAGAAAGAGGATCTCCCTGTCTATCTCAGGGGTAGATCCGTAGGCAGACACATAGGCGTTTAAAAGCTCCAGAGCCTTCTCAAAATTACCTTTATATTCATAGGCAGCCGCTTCGTTATACTTTAAAGCCGGCATTTTCACTTCATCCTGCAGAGTCATTCCCTTTTCAAAATAAGAGAGCGCCTCGTCGTACTCCTCTGCCGCCATCATGCACAGCCCCATACGATTGCACAAATCAGCCGTCAGGCCGGAGCTGGCCGCACCCTCGTAGAAGCTCATGGCTTCCTCATACTGTCCCTGATCCTCATAGGCCTTTCCGATGGCTGACAGGGCCAGAGAGCGGCCCGCCTCCTCCTCCGGGGTGAGAGCAGCCTCATGAATCGACTTCTGATCCGGATCCAAAGCAGCATGGCCGGAAACGGTTTCCTGCTGCTGTCCATCTGCATCTGTTTCGTCTTCCTGTTTCCTCTCAGACACGCCTTTTTGGGCTTTTTCGTAAGCCTCCACCGCCTCGTCCAGCTCTCCCGCCAGAGCGTGGGACGCGGCCCCGTAATACAAATATTCCCGTTTTTCCCCGTCTACATCCGCTAAAATGTCATAGGTATGAGCTGCCGCCCGGTAGTCCTCTGTCAGATACTCTGCCTCGGCCCTGTATTTCAGCACGTCCAGCTCAAACGGGCCTACAATTCCGTCTGCCTCATCCAGCGCTTTGTCAAAGGAAGCAATCGCTTCCTCATAGTTTTCCTGATTCATCTGTTCAATGCCTGACATTCTGGCTCTTTTTGCTTCTTTCGAATCCCCGCAGCCAGTCAGCAGAAGAGCCGCCGATACTGCAGCCAGTCCGCAGACAAGCTTTCTGTGTTTTCTCATACAGGCCTCCTCGTCTGTCTAATTGGTTCCTGTACTTCCATGACCGCCTCTGTCCTGATTTCCAAGACAATCTGTCTCCTCAAAGGAGAAGACCGGCTGGTGCTCCATAATGCGGAACTGGCAGATTCTGTCGTTTACATGGATCACCGTATCTCTTAACGCGTAGGCTGGGAAGAACCACTGATCATTATCTCCGCAGTAAGTCTCGTCAATCACTCCCATGTGGTTCGTCTGAATCACGCCGAAATTTTTAAAGGTACTGCTTCTGGGAACTACGTGAGCCTCATAGCCTTTCGGAAGCTCCATGGCCACGCCCAGTGGAATCAGGGCAAACTCTCCTGCCTTCAGTTCCACATCCTCGGCGGCCCGCAGATCCATCCAGTCTGATTTTCCGTCTATATAGCAGAGTCTGTCTATTTTATCTGTAAAGTATTTAATTCTGATCTTCATCCTGTCCTGATTCCTCTCTTTCGTCTTTCTGTGTCATTTCATGTACCTGCTATTTTACCATCTCAGGATAGGAATGTCACGAGATTTAGCTTCTTTCACATAATAAAAGAGGCGGCCAGGCTGTTTGAAACGGCCGGCCGCCCAAAAGGCTGTATCCTGTATATTCATTATCTGCAGTGAAGCTTTACTTCGCCACTCTCCAGAGATTTCTTTACATCGATGACTCTCTGGTTGGTGCTGCCCCGCCAGAAGGCGTCCTCATCCTTCAGCTCCTCCACAAACCGGCCGTCCACCACCACGTCGGCAAAACCAATGCAGGGAAGAGCTTTCACCTGAGCCCAGTCGTACCCTGTGTAGAGCCAGATCGTCTTATCAGGAAACTGTTCCTTCATCTCCTGCATCAGTTCTCCTATCTCCTCCCGGTTAGCCGGGTGGAGGGGATCTCCGCCGCTCAAGGTTACACCGGAAATATACGGCTTTTCAAGCTCAGCAAACAGCTCTTTCCTGGCCTCCTCATCAAAGGGAAGGCCTCCTTCTATATCCCAGGTAACGGGATTCTGACAGCCCTTACAGCCATGGCAGCAGCCTGCCACCCATAATACTGCCCGGAGTCCGTCACCGTTTAACATATCATCCTTTGTTATATTGTGATAACGCATCGTTTCCGTCCTCTCTCCCTTTTCCTCAGCCTGCGCGGCCGGATTTTACATGGATTTTCTCTCAGCAATCTCCGCCATCTTGGCATCATTTAACCGGGTGTCTCCCTTGACACGGGAGTAGCTTAAATATCCGTTCATCCTGTCGATCTTCGTCAGATTCCTGCTGCCGCACTTGGGGCAGACATCCATATTCAGCTCCTCATAGCCGCAGTCGTCACAGTAGGACAGGGACAGATTCACGCCCTCGTAAAAGCCCATCTTCATAGCCCGGCGCACCAGTGTACGGATCGCGTCTGTATTGTAGGCAATCGGATACTTTACATACTGGATCTTGCCTCCGTTTGACAGCTCCCAGAACCGGTACTCCAAATCCTGCTTCTGGATCGGCGTGATGTCCTCTGTTACATGGCAGTGGAATCCATTACTCACATACTCTCTGTCAGATACGTTTTCAATAATGCCGTATTTCTTTCTGAACTGCTTTACCTGAAGACCGCACAGGTTCTCAGCCGGAGTCGCGTAAATCGCGTAAAGATTTCCGTCTTCCTTTTTAAACTGGTTCACCTTCTCGTTAATGTGCTCCAGCACCTCCAAGGCAAACTGGCCGTCCTCTACCAGGGATTTGCCGTTGTAGAGCTCCTGGAGTTCGTTAAATGCAGTAATTCCAAAGGAGGCAGTCGCTGTCTTGAGAAGCGGCTTAATCTTGTCGTGAAGTCCCAGATGGCCGCCATAGAAGCCGCCCTCGCAGTACGCCAACGGGTTGGTCGAAGCCCTCATCTCTCCCAGATAAGCATAGGTGCGGATGTGAATCTTTCTGATCAGTTCCAGATAATAGTCCAGAACCTCATAGAAATCACGGCTCTCCTGTCTGGCCTTGGCTAAAATCATAGGCAGGTGAAGGCTGACTACACCGATATTAAACCGGCCTACAAAGCGCGGTACATCTGTCTCATCCGCCGGTTCCATGCCGCCCTTCTCAAACCACGGAGAAAGGAAGGCCCTGCAGCCCATTGGGGAAATAATGCGGCCGTACTTCTTGTACATACTGGCAATGTAGCCCTCTCCTGTCAGAGACAGCCAGTCAGGGTACATAGTCTTGGAAGAGCAACGGATTCCGGCCTCAAATACGTCCTCCAGCTCCTTTCCAGGGCCGTGTAAATTCTCATCGTACAGGAACACTAACTTCGGGAACAGCACCGGCTTCTTGTGGCCGTCCTTGCCCTGTCCCTTTCTGCGTACATCCAGCATTGTGATCGTGGCCATCTTGGCAAAACGGCTTCTTCCCGTACCGGCTGTCATGGTAATAAACGGATAATCGCCGCGGCTGGAAGAAACAGAATTAAACTTGTACTCCCATCCCTGGAAGCCCTGCTCCATATCTCTCTGAATATCCGCCCAGGCTACCTCCTCCGCCTTCTCGCGGCCAAGGCCCAGACTCTCATATTTTTCAATGTACTTGGCATAGGATTTCTCTGCATAAGGCGCCAGAATTTCCTCCACGCTTGGAACGGTAAAGCCGACGTACTGCTGGCTGGCTGCGCTCAGTACGATATCTCCGATTACATCGAAGGCAACGTCCAGAGTCTTCGGCTCGTTGTACCAGAGATTTCCCATCTCAAAGCCGCCGGTCAGAACGGTCTTCACATCGAAAAGGCAGCAGTTCATGGTATCGCGGCGGGCAGACATATCGTGGATGTAAAGATATCCGTCCCGGCAGGCCTGCAGCTCTTCTACTGTCATAAAGAACTTTTTGTAAAGCTCCTTATTTAATTCGTTAAAAATCAGGCTGCGCTTGGTGGAAACCAGAGCGCTGTCTGTATTGGAATTTTCCTTGTCGCCAATATACATAATAGACTGGCTCTTTTTATAAACCTCATCTAACATCTGGACAAAGTCCTGCTTGTAGTTGCGGTAATCCCGGTAGCTCTTTGCAACCAGCGGATTTACCCGCTCTAAGGCGCCTTCTACCAGGTTGTGCATCCTGGCAATGGGAATCTCGGCTACTCCCAGTTCCTGGGCCTTCTCCTCCACAAACTGACAGATAAAATTCAGTTCTGCCTGTGAAAACTGAATCATGGCTCTCTCTGCCGACTTGTTTACAGCCACAACAACCTTCTGTACATTAAAATCTTCCCGTGTTCCGTCTTTTTTAATTACTTTTATTTCAGCACACTTCATCCTCTGATTCTCCTCCCTCGCTTTTTGAATAGGCGGACAGCTAAAACGCTCTCCCGTCCCTGTCTGACGCTTCCTGACGCAGACACAAGATATTGTATACAAAAGACTATATCTAGTCTTATTTTTAACATCTGACACAAGATACTGTGTCATGCCTGAACCATATCGTATCATCTGCCCCCATGGAAGTCAATAGCCATTTTCCTTCAAAAAGCTCTTGACAAGCCGCAAAGCCCCAGCCTGCGCGGAGTACGGCCTCTGGAAATTTTTTACGGCTCCTCTGTCTTTTCATCTGCCTGTTCCGCCGCCTTCTCCTTTTCCGTTTCTCCTGTCTCCATTTCAGCAGCTGCTGCCGCCTCCAAAACGGCCTGCAGCTCCTCGCCGTTCATCTGGAGTTCTTCCTCCACCTCCAGCTTAAACTCGTCCAGCTGCTCCGGATCAATGACAGGGAGCTCCTCCATGCTGCCCACTCCAAAACGGCGCAGAAACTCCTCTGTCGTGGCGAACAGGGCCGGACGTCCCGGCGCGTCCAGACGTCCTACCTCATAAACCAGGTTATACTCAATAAGACGGTTAACTGCGTGATCTGATTTTACGCCTCGTATCTGCTCGATCTCTATCTTGGTAATTGGCTGTTTGTAAGCAATAATCGAAAGCGTCTCCAGCACCACGTCGGAAAGGGCCTGCTTTTTCGGCGCCTTGGCCACCCGGATTAAAGTTTCATAGTATTCTGCCTTCGTGCACATCTGAAAACTTCCGGAAAGCTCGATAATGGAGAGACCTCTTCCCTCGTCTTTATACCTTTCCTGCAGCCTTTCCACCGCCGCTCTGGCTTCCTCCTCGCCTGTCTCAAGAGCCGCTGAAAGCTCCCTGAGCTCTACGGCTCTTCCCATAGTAAAGAGCACTGCTTCCGCAGCCGCCTCCTGCCTTAAAAGCCTGTCTTTTTCTCTCATTTCCGATTCTCCCGCTGTTTTCCTGCTGCAGTTAAAGTTTCCTCTCTAAACATGTGATTCAGCCTTCCTCTGCTGAGCTTAGACCGTCGAAATCAATCTCCTCGACCGTCCCCTCCGGCTCCAGGGATTCTATGTACATATCGCTGTCTGCCGTCTCCTGAGTCAGATAAATCTTGCCGATTTTCATCAGCTCCAGTACCGCCAGAAAAGTGACCACTGTCTCCATTTTCCCGGCCGTCCCTCCCAGCATCTCACGGAAGCTGAATTTCCTGTTTCTCCTTGCAAAACCCAGGACAAAAGCCAGCCGTTTTTTCAGGCTGACCGGTTCTTTGGCAATGGTTCCAAAGCCGCTGCGGACCGGATCCTTCTTATTTTCTCCCCGCTTCATCACTGACTCAAAAATTTCCTGCAGCTTTGCCAGCGTCAGTCCCTTTAAAAGCTCGTCCAGATCCACAGGGGCCTCGTACTCTGCCACTTCCCTGGGAATCGTAGGCGCTTTAAAAAGGAGGCGCTCCGCGTCCTCCTCCATATCTTCCAGCTCTTTGGCCATAAATTTATACATCTTGTATTCCAGAAGGCGGCGAACCAGCTCTGCTCTTGGATCCTCCTCCTCTTCCTCCGCTTTCTCCTCCCTGGGAAGAAGCATTCTGGCCTTAATATCTAACAGCGTAGCCGCCATCACCAGAAATTCACTGACCAGATCCAGATCCTGAATATCCATATGGTTCACATAATCCAGATACTGCTCCGTAATCGTGACAATCGGAATATCGTAGATGCTTACCTTGTTCTTTTCTATCAGATGCAGAAGCAGATCAAGAGGGCCCTCGAAATGCTCCAGCTTATAGGAAATTCCCATACGCACCATCCTTTTTTTACTCCGGCCTGCATTATTTTTGTACAGCCCATGGAATCCAAGTATAGCAGATTTGGAGGACAAAGTAAACTGGCTGGAACTCAGCGGAAGAAAAGAATTTTTTCAGCTTTCAGGTGGAATAGGAGAAATTTCTTTTCTTCCGTTCTTTCGCTTGTTTATGGTATAATAACTCCAGAATCCAGATGTGCTGAGCACATCTGCCGCTGTCAAAGACAGCTCTGTGATTCTGTCGTTACCATGTCAGGTGAAAACAAATGTCTGCTTCGCAGCCGCTTGTTTTCCTGCTGATATGGTATATAATAACTAAAATGCAAATCATTCTGGAGGAACAGATTATTTATGACTTTTATCAGTGTTTTCGATGTGCTGGGGCCGAACATGATCGGACCCTCCAGCTCCCATACGGCCGGAGCCGCTTCCATTGCTCTTATGGCCCGAAAAATGTTTGGCTGCCCCGTTGTGCGGGTTGACTTTACACTATACGGCTCCTTTGCCAAAACCTACCGGGGCCATGGTACAGATCGGGCTCTTTTAGGCGGAATTATGGGCTTTTCTACCGACGACAAGCGGATTCCCAATTCCTTCTCCATTGCCAGAGAACAGGGGATTGAATTTTCCTTTACACCCAATGAGACAGAGACAGAGGTACACCCTAACACGGTGGATATAGCCATGACTGACGTCTCCTGCCGCCGTATGACTGTCCGCGGTGAATCTCTGGGCGGCGGAAAAATCCGTATTACCCGCATTAATCAGGCAGAAGTTGATTTCTCCGGCGAGTATAATACTTTAATTGTCATTCAGCGGGACAAGCAGGGCGTCATCGCCCATATTACAGGGTGTCTCAGCAAGGCCAATGTAAATATCGCCTTTTTAAAGCTGTTCCGGGAAGCCAAGGGCAGCACTGCCTACAGTATTGTAGAGTTTGACGGCATCCTGCCAGAGGGCATCCCCGATGAAATCCGCAAAAATCCCAATGTAAAAGACGTTATGCTGATTGAACTGTAAGGAGGAAACTGCTGATATGGATTTTAAAAATGGAAAAGAACTGCTTGAACTGTGCGAAAGCTGCGGCCTGTCCATTTCCCAGGTGATGAAGCAGCGGGAATGTGAACTTGGGGAAACCTCTGAGGAAGCAGTAAAAGCACGCATGAAACGCGCGCTGGAAATTATGAAAGAATCAGCCCACTCTCCTCTTACGGAACCGAAAAAATCCATGGGAGGCCTGATTGGCGGCGAGGCAAAGCGAATCCATGAACACCGCCTGGCGGGAAAAAGCATGGCCGGTTCCGTTCTCAGCCGGGCTATCGCCTTCTCTATGGCGGTCCTGGAAGTCAACTCCTCCATGGGCCTGATTGTAGCGGCTCCCACTGCCGGTTCCTCTGGTATTGTGCCTGGTCTTCTCCTGGCTCTCCAGGAAGAATACGGGCTTCCTGACAGCCAGATCCTGGACGCCCTGTTTAATGCAGGAGCTATCGGATATCTGGCTATGAGAAACGCTACAGTGGCAGGAGCTGTAGGAGGATGCCAGGCGGAAGTGGGAGTGGCTTCTGCTATGGCTGCTTCTGCTGCTGTCGAGCTTATGGGAGGTACACCATCCCAGTGTCTGGACGCAGCTTCTACCGTTCTCATGAATATGCTTGGCCTTGTCTGCGATCCCATCGGAGGCCTGGTAGAGTGTCCCTGCCAAGGCAGAAATGCTGCCGGCGCAGCCAATGCCCTGACTGCCGCTGAGATTGCCTTAAGCGGCGTCCGCCAGCTGATCCCCTTCGACGAAATGCTGGACGCCATGTACGCAGTAGGCAGACGTCTGCCTCAGGAGCTGAGAGAAACAGCCATGGGAGGCTGCGCCGTCACCCCGTCAGGATGCAACGCCTTCTGTTCCGGCTGCATGGACTGATTTTCACCCGTCAGCCCTTCTTCCTCAGACGGATGTGTACCAGCTGAGGCCTATTGCAAAACCGGATATTAATGGAATGGGTTCCCAGTCCGCGGCTGACGATCATAGTCTTTCCTTCCCTGTTGAACTGTCCGGCACACCAGGGGAGGAAAAACTGAAACTGAGGCGTCATCACCCCTCCCAGAAAGGGCAGGCGTATGGTTCCTCCGTGAAAATGGCCGCAGAGCGTCAAATCCGCTCCCCAGCGGCGGCACTCTTCAAAAAACAGGGGGGAGTGAAGGAGCAGAATCTGGTACCTCTTGGAAGCAGCAGTTCCCACATGGTGCTCCAGCTCCCCCTTCTCCATCCGGAGGACGGTAAAACGATGGCGGTAGTATCTTTCCTGCATATTACAGCCCGTAATCCTGATATCATCTCCAAATTCCGCTGATTCGTCAGAAAGATAAACCACACCTGCCTTCTCAAGTTCCTGACAAAACGTCTGATAGCTGTCTCCATACACCTCTGTTTCCCGTTTCATCCGCTCTTCATGGTTTCCATTGGCATAAAAAACAGGATATTTTTCTGTCAGTGCTCTTACGAGAGCCAAAGAAGGCCTCAAATCCAGTTTTCCCCTCTTGCACACCATCATGTCGCCGCCTATGAGCACTGCGTCCGGCCTTACCATCTCAATGGCCCTTAAAAGCTCTTCCTGATTTTTTCCAAACTGGTTATTATGTAGATCAGAGAGAAACACAAAGTTTCTCTCCGGCGCTTTCAGCTTTTCTGATGTCAGTTCAAAGGTTTCTGTCACAAAATGTTTTTTTTCATATTCAGACAGGGCCAGGCAGGCACAGCCCGCCGCGCCTGCTAAGACAGCTGCTTCTCTCCACATATAATGCTTCTTCCTCTTCCATCTTCTAAGTTGTCCGTACCGTTCCTGCACCGGCAGGTTCA
>CAUCIO010000050.1 GCA_958442925.1 uncultured Clostridium sp.
TCACTCACTTTTTTGCCCAGAATTCCAGTCGGACGCACTAACAGAACAATAATGAGTACGGAAAATACAATCGCGTCTGAAAGCTGGGATGAAATATATGCCTTTGTCAGGTTCTCAATTACCCCCAGAAGCACGCCTCCGATCAGGGCGCCTGGAATAGATCCGATTCCTCCGAAGACAGCCGCTACGAAAGCTTTAATTCCAGGCATGGAGCCTGTGTAGGGTGTTAAGGACGGGTATGCTGAGCACAGGAGCACTCCGGCAATTGCCGCCAGGGCAGAACCAATGGCAAAGGTAACAGCAATGGTTCTGTTTACATTAATTCCCATCAGGGTAGCAGCTCCTCTGTCTTCAGACACTGCCAGCATCGCCTGGCCGATTTTTGTCTTGTTAATAAACAGCATTAAGCCTGCCATAATCACAATACAGGCTAAAATCGTCACAATCGTTACGCTTGAAATTGACAGTTCTCCTCCTGCCAGCTTTAACGGCGGCAGATTCACCACAGAGGTAAACTGGCGGGCATTGGAACCGAAAATAAGAAGCGCCACATTCTGGAGCAGGTAGCTGACACCGATAGCCGTGATCAGAACCGCCAAAGGGGACGCGTCTCTCAGAGGTCTATATGCCACTCGCTCTACTGCTACGCCCAGGACAGTACAGACTGCCACAGCCGCTAAAATTCCCACAATTGGGGAGCCTCCCATGGTACTCACTACAGTAAAAGCTGTAAAGCCTCCTACCATAATAATATCACCGTGAGCAAAATTCAGCATCTTTGCAATTCCATAAACCATGGTATAGCCCAGGGCAATAATCGCATAAACACTGCCCAAACTGATGCCGTTAATTAAATAGGAGAGAAAATTGATCATCTTCCTACACCTCGTTTTCTTTGTTTTTACTGGATCGGGACAGAAAAGAAGGCTGCCGCATTCTGCAACAGCCCTCTGTCCCACTTACAAACAGCTCTGCATGCGCCGCATGGGGGCTGCCTTTTCTAATCCATCATCTCGTAAACGCCGTTTACAATCTTGGCTGCCTTCGGAGCTTTCTCCGGCTCTCCATTTGCATTCCATGTCATGCCCTCGCCGGTCAGACCATCAATAGTAATCTCTGTCATAGCTGCCTTCATAGCTTCGCACATATCAGATACTTCCATATCCGGTGTCACTCCTGCCTGCTCTGCTGCCGCTTTTATTGCGTATACAGCATCATATGCACCTGCACCGAACTGAAGAGGTTCAATTCCATAAGCTTCCTCATAAGCCTTAACGAAATCCTGGCTTCCAGCCTCATCTACTGTAAATGGTGTTAAGAGCATTAAGCCCTCTGCTAAGGACTGGTCAAAGTTCTTAACGCTTAAGATACCATCCATACCATCGCATCCGAAGAACTGCGGGTGGAAATCCTTGTCAGATGCCTGTTTTAAAATAATAGAAGCCTCCTGATAGTAAATCGGAAGGAACACTAACTCTGCTCCGGCCTCTTTTGCCTTATCAAGCTGTACAGAAAAGTCTGTGTTGCTGTCAGCTGTAAATGCCTCGCTTGCTACAATCTCCAGTCCCTTTTCCTCAGCGGTAGCTACAAATGTCTCACGGATTCCATCAGAATACTCGCTGGAGCTGTCATAGATAATTGCAATCTTCTTAGCCAGCTCGTGCTCTGCAATGTACTCTGCTGCCTTCTTTCCCTGATCCGGGTCAGAGAAACATACACGGAATACGTTGTCATTCTCTACACACTGAACAGCTGATCCGGATGGTGTCAGCTGGAACATATTATCTGCTGCAGATTCAGCGCCGACTGCGATACATGGCTTGGATGTCGTAGTTCCTACTAGCATCTGCATGCCCTTGTCTTTTAATGTGTTATAGGCATTGACTGCCTTCTCTGCATCGTTCTCATCGTCCTCAAAGTAGCACTGAACCTGGTAGCCGTTAATTCCTCCGGCCTCGTTAATCTCTTTCACTGCCAGCTCTGTTCCATTCTTTACAGACTCTCCATAAGCTGCAGCAGCTCCTGTCAAAGGTCCAATTCCTCCGATTACAAAAACCTCACCCTCTGCTGCCGGTGCTCCTTCTTCTGCCTGTGTTCCGGCTCCTTTTGTCTCAGATGTGTTCTCACCGCTTCCGGAATTTCCGCACGCTGTCAGTGACATTGCCATCACTGCTGCCAGTCCTAAGCTTACTAATCTCTTTTTCATAACTGTCTCCTCCAAGCCCTCATCGACAAACTGTCAATGTTTTTGATTGACGTCATTATAATTATCTGATTCTTAAAAGTCAATATGGAAACAGGAGAATTTTCCTGTTTTCGGCTTAAAAATACACTTTTTTGCATGATTTTCTGAAATCTTATGACTTTTAGTTATAGCTTCTATTGTAGGAAATTATAATGAAGTCCTCATGGACAAGGAGGATTTTCACTTATTTTTATTCCCAGGGAAGCAGGCTGTTTTCAATCCTTTTATCCCGCAGCATTAAATCTCCCACTGCCTCCTTAGCCGGCTTTCCCTCAAACAGTACCTGGTTGATCTGATCCACAATCGGCATTTCCTCTCCGTAGGCTTCTGCCAGCGCCTTGGCCGCCTTGGCGGAGTAAACGCCCTCTACCACCATCTGAACCTCTTTCATGGCCTCATCCATGGTATATCCTTTTCCAATCAGAATTCCTGCCCTGCGGTTTCGGCTGTGCATACTGGCGCAGGTTACGATTAAGTCACCGATTCCAGACAGGCCTACAAAGGTCTGCTCTTTGCCCCCCATCTTCATTCCCAGGCGGGTAATCTCTGCAATTCCTCTGGTAATCAGGGCGGCTTTCGTATTATCTCCGTAGCCCAGTCCGTCAGCAATTCCTGCTGCCAGGGCGATAACATTCTTTAACGCGGCTCCCACCTCAATTCCCACCATATCAGGACTTGTATAAACGCGGAATACAGGACTCATAAATACAGACTGAAGATACTCGGCTGTCTCTCTTCTGTGGGCTCCCACTACGCAGGTGGTAGGAAGCCCCCGGCTGACCTCCTCCGCATGGCTGGGACCGGAAAGGATCGCTGTCTCTGCATCAGGAAGCTCTTCCTCAATCACCTGGGACAGAGTCTTTAAGGTTCCTTCTTCAATTCCCTTCGCCACGTCTACTACCAGCTGTCCCTTTTTCAGGAACGGCTTCATTCTCGCAGCTGTAGGGCGCACAAACACAGAGGGAACGGCCATAATCAGCACGTCTTTCTCACTCATCGCCGTTTCCAAATCCGCCGTAAGAAAAATTTCTTCCGGAATCGTAATTTCCGGCAGATTCTTATGACGGCGGGTCTGCTTCATCTCCTCGATCTCCTCTGGAAGCGCCGACCAGACGGCTGTCTCGTGTCCATTGTTATGTAACAGTACAGCTAAAGCTGTTCCCCAGGTTCCTGCTCCAATCACGCCAATCGATGCCATGATTCTACCTCCTCATCTTATAATCTGTCTTCTATTTTATGCTATGAGAGTCTGTTTCCTGGGACGGCTTCTTTTTGGCTCCCAGTTTATTTTCTGTGCCTGCAATCAGACGTTTTATGTTCGCCCGGTGACGCCATATAGCCATCAGCATCAGCGCTGCCCCCAAAACACAGAACTCTGGAAAACAGGCTTCTGTTACGCGGTAGCTTCCCTGACTGCCAAAATATACTAATTCTGCAAAAAAGACAATGGAGACAAGGATAGAACCCAGAGACACATACTTCGTGATCCCCACTGTCACGCTGAATACCAGGAAACAGGTGACCATAATCCGAAGATCCATTGTGCTTAAAATTCCTGCCAGACACGCAATTCCTTTCCCACCTTTGAAATGAAGGTAAAAAGGAAAATTGTGTCCCAGCGTTACACCGACACCGGCATACAGGGCCAGTAAAGCGCTGTTGTCAGCGCTGGCGCCTTTTCCGAATATAAGCTGCACAGCAGCCATGGCAACGACAGCTTTAAAATAATCCCCTAAAAATACAATCGCTCCTGCCTTCGTTCCCATCACACGAAGCACATTGGTAGAGCCTGCATTCCCGCTGCCGTATTGGCGGATATCAAGCCCCTTTGACCTTCCGTACAGGTACCCCGACTGGATCAACCCGAAAGCGTATCCAATTCCTAAACAGATAAGCCGTTCCATCATCTCCTACTGCTCCTTTCCCTTCCTCTCACGGATAATAAACTTAAGCGCCGTTCCCCTGAATCCGAAAGCATCCCGGATTCGGTTTTCCAGATATCTGGTGTAGGAAAAGTGCATCAGCTCTTTGTCATTGACAAAAATTACAAAAGTCGGCGGCTTCACTGCCACCTGGGTCATGTAGTAGAGCTTCAGTCTCTTGCCCTTATCAGACGGCGGCTGCTGGAGAGCCACTGCCTCTGTCATAATTTCATTTAAAACGCCTGTCTGAATCCGCATGGTCTGATTTTCTCTTACCATATCAATCAGATCATAGAGCTTATTTAATCGCTGTCCTGTCTGTGCAGATACGAACACATATTCTGCATATGGAATAAAAGACAAAATTGTCTTGATCTTATTGGTGTACTCGTAGATAGTCTTATCGTTCTTCTCAATGGCGTCCCATTTGTTGACTACAACTATAATTCCCTTGCCTCTGTCATGAGCGATTCCGGCAATCTTGGCATCCTGCTCGGTTACTCCCTCGGACGCATCAATCACCACCAGCACCACGTCGGCCCGTTCTACGGCAGTTACGGTACGGATGATGCTGTAGCGCTCCAGTTCTTCCTTAATCTTGCTTTTTCTGCGGAGACCTGCCGTGTCAATGAATACATATTCTGTTCCGTTGTGAACAATCTCCGTATCTACTGCGTCACGGGTAGTTCCTGCAACGTCTGACACAATCACTCTGTTTTCACCCAGCAGCTTGTTTATAATGGAAGATTTTCCCACATTGGGCTTGCCCACAATGGCAATTCTCGGTCTGTCATCCTCTTCTTCCTCCCCATCCTGCTCTGGAAAATGGGCGATGACTGCGTCTAACAGCTCTCCCAGTCCCAGGCGGGAAGTAGCTGAAATCGGAACCGGATCTCCGATTCCAAGATTGTAAAACTCGTAGACATCATTTCCAAACTTTGCAAAGCTGTCCACTTTGTTAACTGCCAGAACCACTGGCTTTCTGGATTTTCTCAGCATATCAGCCACCTTGGAATCGGAATCCGTCATTCCCTGGCGCACGTCTACAATAAAGATAATCACATCTGCAGTAGCAATGGCGATCTCAGCCTGTTCCCGCATCTGGGCCAGGATAATGTCCTTGGAATCCGGCTCGATTCCTCCTGTATCAATCAGGGTAAAGCTCTTGTCCAGCCAGGTTCCATCGGCATAGATACGATCCCTGGTTACTCCTGGCGTATCCTTTACAATGGAAATCATCTCGCCGGCCAGGACGTTAAACAGGGTAGATTTTCCCACATTCGGACGTCCTACTACGGCTACGATTGGTTTCTTTTTGCTCATATTCATTCCTCCATTAAAGGACAGTATCCTGAAGCTGTCAGGATACCGTCCTGTATTTTCTGCATTCTCTTTATTAGAAACATTACATTCCCTCTAAAGAGCCTAATTCGTACGGCCCGTGCCCCGGCACATCCCTTCCATCTTCCACCGGATGGAGCACCGCCTCCACGAAATCGCGTCCGCTTGATTTTACAATATTCACTGGTACTTGTAAAGCGTATTGTACATCTGTTCTGGTCAGATCGTCCAGGAATACCTCCTCTCCGCTTCTGAACATGGCCTCCGGAAGCAGAAGCCGCGTTCCCAGCTTTTTTCCCTTCAGCTGGGCAATCAAATCCCGGGCAGTAATCAGCCCTGCCACTGTAATCAGCTCCCCGAAGAAGTCGTTTCTGATCGGATACACATGAATGATCTTTCCAGGAAACTGCCTGCTTATCTGCTCTGCATATTCCTTAATATAAGGATAAGGCAGTATTCCTGTGGCGATAGAAATCTCCTCTTCCGCCTCCCTATTCTCCTGCTTCATGTCCAGAGCTTCCAACGCCTCCTTTACCTCCTCTGTCATCAGGCGAATCATACCCACGCCGTTCTCCAGCTGAATGTAGCCGTCATACCGCTCTGCCTCAGGAAGAGGACGTCCTGCCTGCATATAAAACTCATCGCTGGCGTGGATAAAATGAATTCCATGCTCTGCATAAATTTTCTGCTGCCAGCTCTCAATCATATCAATAGCCTCGCCGCACTCTTCTGCCGTAAAGGGTTCCAGAGGGTACAGACCTTCCCTTTATTTTGACAGTCCCACCGGAACTACCGATCTGTCCATTCATGGGAATCTCGGCTTCATACAGACGATCCAGCTTCTCCAACGCCTCCCCGGCAAACCGGTTATTCAGCATCCGGCACCGAAGTTCCGGGTTCATTGTCTGGACGGAAATATTAATAGGAGCCAGATGAAACTTAATAATCCTCTCAAAATCCTTGTCTTTCATGTTAGTCAGAGTAATATAATTTCCCTGCAGGAAGGACAGTCTGGAGTCGTCGTCCTTAAAATAAAGAGTTTCTCTCATGCCCGGAGGCATCTGATCAATAAAACAGAAGATACACTTATTATGGCAGGAACGATACTCGCTCATCAGGCCGTTTTCAAAATTCAGCCCCAGATCCTCGTAATTATTCTCAATATCCAGTTCCCACTCCTCGCCGTCTGCCTTCCTCACCACCATGGTGATAGACTCGCTGTTTACCATATACTCGTAGTCAAAAATATCCTCTATTTCTTCTCCGTCTATGGTGAGCACTGCATCCCCTGCCTCTAATTCCAGTTCCTCTGCAATAGAACCGGGATCTACGGATTTAATCATATGACCTTTCTTTTTCATGGTCTGTATCTGCCTTTCTATTTTTCTGAAATCCGGCGGCCTGAATCCGCCTTTGCCTTACATTTCTTTTATCATATCAACATTAGCTTCGTTTGTAAAGAACCGGCCTCAGGTTGCCTTTTTCAGGTTTTTCCGTGTTTTTCAGGGAATTTCCCTGTTTACTATTGACGGTTCCTGTCTAAAAATGGTATAAACATGGTGCAAAGACTGCTGACAGGATACTCCTGTCTGATAAATGGAGGAATTTTCTATGTCGAACGACTATGTATTTAAGGACCGTCTCCCAGTAGCGCCTTTAAAAATTGCCGCACTGGAAAGCTGCCGTGATCTGGCTTCCAAAGTCAACGAACACATCATTAACTTTCGCCGCAATGACGCTGAGGAACTTGCAAAGCGTCAGGAAAATCTTCAGTTCCGCGGTTATGACGCTGATTCTTATCTGTTAAACTGCTCCTGCTCCCGTTTCGGAAGCGGCGAAGCCAAAGGCGCTGTTCACGAGTCTGTCCGCGGAACCGATATTTACGCCATGGTAGACGTAACAAACCACAGCCTTACCTATAATATCAGCGGTTTTACCAATCATATGTCTCCTGACGATCATTTTCAGGATTTAAAGAGAATTATTGGAGCTACTGCCTCTACCGCTCATCGTGTCAATGTGGTAATGCCTTTCTTATACGAAGGAAGACAGCATAAGAGAACATCCAGAGAATCCCTGGACTGTGCCATGATGCTGGAAGAGCTGGTAAATATGGGTGTAGAAAACTTCATCACCTTTGACGCCCATGATCCGCGGGTACAGAATGCTATCCCGTTAAATGGTTTTGACAACTTCATGCCTACTTATCAGTTCGTAAAAGCTATTTTCAAGCATGATAAGACCTTAAAGATTGACAAGGATCATCTGATGGTTATCAGCCCGGACGAAGGCGCCATGAACCGCGCTGTTTATCTTGCCAACAATCTGGGTGTAGACATGGGTATGTTCTACAAGCGCAGAGACTACTCTCAAGTAGTCAACGGCAGAAACCCCATTGTAGCTCACGAATTCTTAGGCTCTTCTGTAGAAGGAAAGACCGTTCTCATCATTGATGACATGATTTCCTCCGGCGAGAGTATGCTGGATACAGCTAAGGCCTTAAAAGACAGAAAAGCAGCCAAGGTTCTCATCTGCTGTACCTTTGGTCTCTTTACAAATGGTCTGGAGAAGTTCGACGACTTCTACAGCAAGGGCTACATTGACTGCGTAATCACTACAAACTTAAATTACAGGACACCGGAGCTTTTAAAGCGTGACTGGTATGTGGAGGCTGACATGAGCAAATTCATCGCAGCAATTATCAACTCCTTAAACCACAACGCTTCCCTGGAGAATGCCCTGACCTCTTCCGAGAAGATTCAGCAGCAGATCAGAAGATACAACGAGGCAAACCGGTAGGAAACGCCATTTATCAGATGTTTTTATTTAGAAAAAGCCAGTTTTTTGTTCCACCAAAGTCACAAAAAACTGGCTTTTTTATTACGCTTCTTTCCTTCCGATTCCAAGCCTGAGAGTTCTCCCTATAATCGCACATCTGGCGCTGTTTCCATGGCCTATTTCTTCTGTGACAGCTATGGGAAGTGAGCCGGCAAAAGAGCGTACAAGCTCCTGAGCTTCCTTTCCTGCACCTCTTCTCTCAATCTCTGTAAAGGTTCCCAGCAGGATTCCCTGTATCTGCCCAAACACCCCCATCTGAGACAGCTGAGATAAACAGGCGGTTATTTTATCTGCTCCTCCGCTGTTTCCCTCCAACATCAAAATCTTTCCGGAAAAGTCAGGCAGATACGGTGTTCCGGCCAGCTTTAAAAGACAGCGGATATTTCCTCCAACAGCCGTTCCCTCCATAGAGCTGCCCTGCAGAAACTGGATGTTCAGATCTGTCAGCGGACGGATTAAAGTCCAGTCCTGCTTTCTATGCACTTCTGCCGTCTGTCTGCTTAGCCTCCCCTCCTCTTTCAAAAGCTTAAGGAGGCTGCTCATCTGCTCTTTTCCATGGGAGTAAAGCAGGTTGCGAATCTGGTACAGGCCGCAGGCGCAGCCGGTTTTTCCATAAACCGCGTTCAGCACGCAAGTCAGATCGCTGTATCCGAACATCAGCTTCCCCTGTCCCCTCTCTCTGATAGCCTCATAATCCAGCCATGGCAGAATTTCGTTCGCCATATCTCCCCCTGAAATGTCAAATATGGCATCTACTGATGGATCACAGTAATAGTTCATCAATTCAGCTGCCCTGTGTCTGGCATCCTGTCCTGTCAGACTCTTCTCCCCGGCAAACAGGCCATCCCCATACACAGTTTCCAGCCCCGCCTTCTGGAGCGTGGACAAAAGGCGTAAAAAAGACGGGCGGAAAGATTCTGTCATGCCGTTTGAACAGCTGACAAGGGCAATTTTGGTATACTCTCCTGTCATCTGCCTCTGCCTCCTTACTTCCCTTATTTCTTCTTCAGATTACAGATTCAATCTGCCGTAGCTTTTTTCCAGATAAAGATCCAGTTTCTTCCTCAGCTCCCTGTTTTCTTCCTGTTCAAGAGCCGGATCCTCATCTAACATCTGATTTACTTCCTCTGAAACCTTTTTCAGAAGACCTGCGTCCGTAAAGATATCAGCCAACTTAAATTCCAGCTCCCCACTCTGGCGGATTCCGAAAATATCTCCCGGCCCCCGCAGCTTCAAATCCTCAGATGCAATATAAAATCCGTCGTTGGAATGGTTTAAAATCTCCAGGCGCTTCTGAATGTCACCGTCAGACGAGGCATTCACCATGATACAGTAGGACTGCTCCTTTCCCCGGCCTACCCGGCCCCGCAGCTGATGAAGCTGGGCCAGTCCGAACCGCTCCGCATTTTCTATCATCATCACTGTCGCATTCGGAACATTGATTCCCACCTCAATAACCGTGGTGGACACTAACACCTGAATGCTGCCAGAGGCAAAGGCCTCCATCAGCTCATTTTTTTCCTTGGGCTTCATCTTTCCATGGAGGTACTCCACCCGAATGGTATCAGGCAGATTTTCACGCAGGGTTTTCGTATAGTCGATGACATTTTCCGCATCGATCATCTCGCTGGCTTCCACCATAGGACAGATCACATAGGCCTGACGGCCTGCCTTTACTTCCCGCTCAATAAACCGGTAAGCATTCTTTCTGTAGTCCGTTCCCACTACACAGTTTTTGACAGGCTTCCTGTTGGCCGGAAGTTCGTCAATCACTGAAATGTCCAGATCTCCGTACAGAATGATAGCAAGAGTTCTGGGAATCGGCGTAGCGCTCATTACCAGCACATGAGGTTCCTTCCCCTTATTTCCCAGCATTTCTCTCTGGCTGACGCCAAAGCGGTGCTGCTCATCTGTGATAACAAGAGCCAGCTCATCGTAAACTACCTTTTCCTGAATCAAAGCGTGGGTTCCCACAATAATATCCGCCTCATGGCTTTCTATCTGCTTGTAGGCCAGACGCTTCTCCTTTGCCGTCATGGAACCAGTCAGTAAAACTGCCTTTTTCTCAATACCATGAGCCGTAAACAGCTCTTCTATTGATTCCAGATGCTGCCTTGCCAAAACCTCAGTCGGCACCATCAGAGCCCCCTGAAAACCGTTCTCAGCCGCCTGCAAAAGAGCCAGGATAGCAATAATTGTCTTTCCCGATCCTACGTCCCCCTGAATCAGGCGGTTCATGATCCGGCCGCTGGATAAGTCTGTACATACCTCCCTCAAAACCTTTTCCTGGGCTTCTGTAAGGGAATAAGGCAGAGAAGCCTTAAGCCTCTCTGCCTCCGAACCTGATTTCATCACATAAGAGCTTTTCGCATCCGCCTTCTTCTCTTTTAAAAGACGCACAGAAATCAGAAACATGAAAAACTCGTCAAAAACCAGTCTCTTTCTCGAAAAAAGCAGTTCTGACTCATCCCCTGGAAAATGAATGTGCTCCAGCGCAAAATTGTACTCTGCCAGCTCATATTTCTCGCGAAGACGTTCCGGCAGAAAATCTCTCTCCAGCTTTCTGTCTTTAAGAGCCTGAGCCACTGCTTTAGTGATAGTCTTATTGCCCAGCCCTTTCGTCTGTCCATAGACTGGCTGCATGGAATGAACCAGCTCCTGATACTTCTCCGGCCGGTAGATCTCCGGCTGTTCCATGACGAGCCGTCCCCGCTTCTTCATGACCTTCCCCCGGAAAATAAACCTCTCTCCGGCTTTTAAAGTCCCTCTTAAAAAAGGCATATTGTACCAGTTCAGCTGAATTGTTCCGCTTTCATCTCTCAAATAAGTCATCACCACCTGGAGACGGTTAAAGCGCACTACATCTGCTGTCTTTGTCAGCGTTCCCTCCACTGCCGCCATGGTTTCCGGCTGCAGTTCTCCCACTGGCCGCGGCTCTTGAAACGTATCGTAGCCTCTGGGATAATAATGGAGCAGTTCTTCTGTCGTGCCAACCCCCAGCTTTAAAAACAGCCTGGCAGTTTTATCGCCTACTCCCTTCACTGATGTCAGCGGCTGCTGTTCCATGCCCTTTCCTCCTGGTCTTTTTTAAGAATTTTTATTCAACGGAAAGCAGATAGTAATAAACTGGCTGTCCTCCGAAGTGAAGCTCAATCTCACAGCCGGAAAACTGCTCTCTGGCTTCCTGAAGGAAACCTTCTGCATCCTCTTCCTTTACACTTTTTCCGTAATAAATGGTAATCAGCTCTGAATCATCGTCTACCATGGCATTCAGCGCATCCATAGCCGTCTGGCTCACACTGCTGCCCACTGCCAGCATACCAGCGTCTCCGATTCCCATAATATCTCCCTCATGGATTTCTCTTCCATCTATAGAGGTATTTCTGACCGCATAAGTAATCTGTCCCGTCTTGACACGTCCCATCTCCTGTTCCATGATCTCCAGGTTTTCCTGGGGAGCCAGATCCGGTGCAAAATTAATCAGAGCCGTAATTCCCTGGGGAACTGTCTTCGACGGAACTACTGCCACCTCACAGTCCTTTGAAAGCTTTTTGGCCTGCTCTGCTGCCAGAATAATATTTTTATTATTGGGAAGCACATAAACTGTGTCAGCATGCACCTGTTCCACAGCCTTTAAAATATCCTCTGTGCTGGGGTTCATGGTCTGTCCGCCTTCAATCACTACATCTGCCCCGATGCCCTTAAATATGTCAGCCAGGCCTGCACCTGCACAGACTGCCACAAAGCCGGTTTCCTTTCGCAAAACCTCTTTGTCAGCCTGAGCTTCCTGGGACTTCAGCTCTTCCTGTTTCTGTTCTCTGGCCACGCGCTCAGCGTCCTTGATCAGCCTCTCCTCGTGTTCCTCTCTCATATTGTCAATCTTGATTCTGGAAAGAGAGCCAAAAGTCAACGCTCTCTGAATGGCAAGTCCCGGATCGTTGGTATGAACATGTACCTTTACTATCTCGTCGTCAGACACCACTACAAGAGAGTCTCCAATAGACTCCAGATACTGCTTAAAACTCCTTTCATCCGCATCGCCAAATTCTGCCGCCAGGTTAATAATAAATTCGGTACAGTATCCAAACTTAATATCCGCTGTCTCAATGTCTGCCGCAGCAGCACCGGAGACCTTCACAGCAGGAGAAATCCCTTCCTGCTCCTGGCCTAAGCTGGCCTCTTTCCCCTTCAGACCCTCCAGACAGCCTTTTACAATCTGCATCAGGCCCTGGCCGCCGGAATCCACAACTCCTGCCTGTTTCAGCACCGGAAGCATCTCCGGTGTCTGGCTGAGCACATAATCCCCGTGTTCAATGACCTGGGACACAAAATCCAGAATATCTGTGGTCTTCTCTGAAAGCTCCTGAGCCTTCTCCGCCATGCCTCTGGCAACTGTGAGAATCGTTCCCTCTTTCGGCTTCATAACTGCCTTGTAGGCAGTCTCCGTCCCCCTGTGAAACGCTCTTGCCAGACAGGCAACGTCAATTTTTTCCTTGCCGGAGATCTCCTTGGTAAATCCTCTGAGAAGCTGAGATAAAATAACTCCTGAATTTCCCCTGGCTCCCCGCAGAGAACCGGAAGAGATCGCCTTAGCCAGAAGATCCATCGTAGGTTCCTCAATAGCCGCCGCTTCTCTCGCCGCGGAAAGAATCGTCATTGTCATATTTGTTCCCGTATCGCCGTCCGGCACCGGAAATACATTCAGCTCATTAATCCACTCTTTTCTGGCCTCAAGGCCCTCTGCGCCCGCGAGAAACGCTCGTTTCAGCGCCGCGGCGTCAATATAATCCATACCCACAGGTCGTTTCCTCCTTATGATTAATCAATCACCCGTACGCCTTCAACGTAAATGTTGATTTTTTCTACTGTCATACCAGTCAGCTCTTCCACTTTGTACTTCACGCTTTCAATCAGATTATCCGTCACAGCCAGTATGCTGACTCCGTAGGAAACAATCACGTGAAAATCAATGCTGATCGCGTTGTCCCGGATCGTCACATTGATGCCCTTTGTCAGGCTTTCCCGTTTTAAGAGCTTTACCAGACCGTCTTTCATACTGACAGCGGCCATTCCGACAATTCCAAAACACTCTACTGCCGTTGTTCCCGCATACATTGCAATCACTTCCGGATCAATCTGGATCGAACCATATTTATTGTCAATACGCCCCTTCATAGCTGCAGCCTCCATTCTTTTTTCGTTTTGAGATTCCCGACTGTCACTGCCAGGCACAGGCGAT
>CAUCIO010000051.1 GCA_958442925.1 uncultured Clostridium sp.
GCTCTCTTAGCCAGGTCGAACTTACCAGCTGTAGCGCCGTTCTCAGCCTCAACTCTCATCTCCAGGTTCTTCTTTGTGGAATCTGTGAGAACCTCGCCAAGAAGCTCTGCAAACTTAGCTGCGTGCTCAGCCTCCTCGTAAGCTGCCTTCTCCCAGTATAAACCGATCTCAGGATATCCCTCTCTGTGAGCAACTCTTGCCATAGCAAGGTACATACCAACTTCTTTGCACTCGCCCTCGTAGTTAGCTCTTAAATCTTCCATGATGTCCTCGCTTGCGCCCTGAGCAACGCCTACTACGTGCTCTGCAGCCCATGCCATACCAGCGGCCTGCTCCTGGAACTTGGAAGCTGGAGCGTTACATACTGGACATTTCTCTGGAGCTGCCTCACCCTCGTAAACGTAGCCACATACTGTACAGACAAATTTCTTCATAGCTTATACTCTCCTTTGCATATATAAAAATTTTTAAAATACATATTTATAATCACGGCTGTTTCTTGTCATCTCCCATGCCAGTCATGACGACTGGCTGCGAGATAAAACAGTAATGATTATTGATATTAATTTACCACAACTTCAGGTAATTGTCAATATTTATTTTGTAAAATAAATATAAATTCTTGTATTGCTTTGCAGATTAATGGGACTTTTCCTGCAGGCAGTCACAGCAGGTTCCATAAAAGAAAACCGTGTGTTCTTCAACCGTTCCCTTCTGGCACTGTCTGGCAGCAGTTTCCAGGTCTGCGTTCGTTTCCATATCTAAATCCAGGATTTTTCCGCACTTTTTACACACATAATGGTAGTGGGGGGATGTATCGTAGTCAAAGTGATCCGTTCCGTCGCCGCAGGAAAGCTTGCGGATTTCCCCCAGTTCTACAAGCAGATTTAAATTTCGATATACAGTTCCCAGACTGATGTTGGGAAACTGTTCACGTATACTGGTGTATAAAGCGTCGGCGGTGGGATGATCCTTGCGGCCCATCAGGCAGGCCTTAATGGATTCCCTCTGGCGGCTGTACTTGAGGGTTTTCATGGGCAGTTCCTCCTTTTCATCTCATCTGCCAATCTGACGCATTCAGTTGACAAAGAATAGTAATAATAGTTACTGTTTTATTTTGCCCTAAATTTCTCTGTTTGTCAATTCCTTTTTTAAACAGAAAATGGTGATATTGCATGAAATTTTGTTGGAAGAGCTCCAGGTTAGTGGTATAATTATCCATATGACAATAAGGGAGGTACGGGATGAGTAAAAAACAGGTGCGCCAAATAATAGAGGAGCTGACTGCAAAGCTGTGCGCCAGAGAGTTTCTGGCTGCATCGAATCTCAGCCGGGAGAGCGTTCAGATGCTGATGAACAGAGAGTACTGGGAGGGACAGCTGGGACGTATTTTCCCCATTAAGAGAAGGATCCAGTGCCGGGAGGTTTTTGAGATCTGCCGGGAGCCTATGAGCCTGATTGGGCGGGAGCCGCAGGACGGGTGGATGAAATTCACCTACCAGTATGTATGCCATATCCTGTATCCAGACGAGGAATTTTCCAGACAGGCGGAGCCCTACGCCGCTGGAGCGCTGTTTTATCTGGCTGTTCTTCAGTTTATCTTTGATAAGGAGAGAGAGGTTCTCCCATTTGAACCTATGGTAGATTTTGCATTCCTGTCAGAGCAGGAGGCTCTTTCCTACGAATCCTATACAGAATACAAGAAATTTAAGAATGCTTTTTATAAAGAATATATTTATGAGATGATGCGTCTGAATGGGGAGGTGACTCCTTTCAGAACTCTGGAGCACATTGCAGGAGTCCACTATGTAGCCATGACAGTAGCCAGAGGACTTTATGAGGCAGGAGTGCCCATTGATCTGACGCTGACCAGCGGAGCTGCAGCAGGACACGATCTGGGCAAGTTCGGATGTAAGCCCAATGAACGAGTGCCGTACCTCCACTATTATTATACGAATCAGTGGTTTAACAGACATCACATGGAATATACAGGCCACATTGCAGCCAACCACTCCACCTGGGATCTGGAGCCGGAAAACCTGTCTGTAGAGTCGCTGGTACTGATCTATGCAGACTTCAGGGTGAAGCAGAGCAGAGGGGAGGACGGCAGGGAAATCACCTATATTTCCAGTCTGGACGAGGCGTTCGAGATTATTTTATCCAAGCTTGACAATGTGGACGAGGTTAAGCTGAACCGTTATCGTTTTGTCTATGCCAGACTCCACGATTTTGAGGCCTATATGCGCTCTCTGGGAGTGGATGTAAACCTTGATAAAAAACCGGTGAAAACGCCGCCTATGCCGGATATTTCCCTGAGAAATACAGAACAGATTGTAGATTCCCTGATTTTTATGGGAGTGGAGCATAATATTGACGTGATGCACAGAATGGGAGCGGAGCGTCAGTTCGGAAATTTGCTGGAGGCGGCCAGAAGTGAGAAAAACTGGAAGAACGTCAGAGCATATCTGAACATTTTTCAGGAGTATTTTCCATATACAAATGACATTCAGAAGGAGCAGACGCTGTACTTTCTTTATGAGCTTCTCATGCATAAGGAGGGGGATATCAGGACTCAGGCAGCCCGCCTGATTGGAAATGTCATCGCCCAGTTTAATGCAGGCTACCGGAAGGAGAGACCGGCAGATATGCCGGATATTGCAGATCAGAAGGCCATGGAGCTGTGGAAAACCTTCCTGTCCATGATTATCTGCCCGGATCACAAGCTGACTGTGCAGCACAAGAGAAGAATTGGATATAATTTAAAGCAGGTGCTGTCCTCTATGGTAGAGCATGCGGCAGCGGCAGATATCGAAGGATTTTTACAGGAATTTTTGCGCTGGTACGACTGCCCTGAAAAAAGAGAGAGCGGAGAAGCCTTTGTGCTTCTGGACGCCCTTCACAATATGCCCTTTAGCCGGTGCAGCAGGGAGGATATGGAGCGGATGGCAGAATTCGCCTGCTATTATGCCGTGCCCAGACAAAACAGCTTTGAAGGACTTATGATTGCAGCCTGGAGAGCGTTTAAGCTGCTTACAGCAGAGGTAAAGGACGCGCCTTTCTGTGATAAAATTGCAGAGATTGTGGAGAGGGAGAAGATTGGGGAAGACGATATCAGCCGCATTTTCCTCCAATACAGGATATTGTCCAATCTGGGCCGCGACGTATCACGGCAGAAAGAAATGCTTTATGGACGGGACGTAGTCTCTGATATTTTCCTGGATAATCTGAAGATGGCAACGCCGTGGGTGCTGAAGGCTGTCAATATCAAGCTTCTGGTGGATCAGGTAGATCATGGAAAAAAGGAGCACATTCTTCACATTGCGGCCCATCTGTCCAACCTGATCAAAGTCAGCGAGTATGTGGTGGTGCGCCATGACGCAGGCCGCGCTCTGCTTCGTCTGGCTCCCCTTTTGACTCCGGATCAGCGAAATGAAATTGCAGTGGAGCTGTTAAAGGGACTGGAGGTAGGAGAGTACGAGTTTTCCAAATATATTCCGGAGTATCTGGGACAGCTGGCCCTGTGGCTTCCGCCGGAACAGCTGGAGGAGGTTTTGACCTACCTTCGAGGGCTGATGGCCAATGCCAACGACCGGGTGGTTTCCGTAGCTTTGGATACAGTGGGAGTCCTGACCGAGTATTATCCCCGCTATAAGGAGAGGTTTGAAGAGGACGAGGAGACGTTGAAGGAGCGTCTGGGCCGTCTGCTTGGCATGGTTTTAGGCGGACTGGCTAACCACAGAGAAACGGTACGCCAGGAGGCTCTGCTGGTAACAGGACAGTACATGTTTGGTTCCCAGCGGCTGAATGACCATGAAAAGATGGAAATTTTTGCTCTCACCCATAAGAAGCTGCTCTTCCTGATTAACGAGAATAAAGGCGGGGAGCTGACTGCATTTTACCGGGCGGAAGCGCTCTCCAATATATGCCGCTTTATCACTGCCTACCGTCTGACCATTGGACAGATGGAGATTGAAGAGCGGAAAAAGATTGCCTTCTTCCCAGGGACCTTTGATCCGTTTACACTTTCTCACAAGGGAATTGTCCGGGAAATCCGTGATATGGGCTATGAGGTCTATCTGGCTGTAGATGAATTTTCCTGGTCTAAGAAGACGCAGCCCCACCTGATCCGGCGTCAGATTGTAAATATGTCTGTGGCAGACGAATTCCATGTAAATCTGTTCCCTGACGACATTCCTGTGAATATTGCCAATCCATCCGATTTGAAGCGGCTGAAGGAGGTATTTGCGGGAAGAACCGTTTACGTGGTAGTAGGCAGCGATGTGATTGCCAATGCTTCCTCCTACCGGAAACCGCCGGAGAAGCATTCCATCCATTCCATGAATCACATTGCGTTCCGCCGTGTGGGAGACAGAAGAAGCGATAATAAATACAACCGGGAAATGATGGAGATGATCACGGGAGAACTGATTGAACTGGAGCTTCCAGAGTACCTGGAGGATATCAGTTCCACGAAAATCAGGGAAAATATTGACTTGAATCGCGATATTTCCAACTTAATTGATCCGGTAGTACAGGAATATATTTATTTTAACGGCCTGTATCTGCGAGAGCCGGAGTATAAGCCGATTCTCAGGGCCAAAGCTATCGGTTTTGAGGAGACAGAAAAGCTTTCAGGAGAAGACGAGAGGGCTGCGCTGGACTGGATGTTCAGTGAAAAGGCAGACGGCCGCAGACTGCTGGAACGTCTTCAGAACACAGAAGGAACCTTCCTTCTTCTCAGGAATACAGTGGAGGAAAACCGCCTGATTGGATTCCTGAAAATGCGGTCTGTGATGCCGGAGGAACTGTTTAAGGTGCTGGGAAGCGTATCCATGGCCGACATGGTGCGGCGTCATACCCTGGGAAGCATTCTTCTTATTACAGGAATCTATGCGGAACCGGACAGCGCCATTTACGATCCGGAACAGCTGCTTTTGACAGAGGCCCTGGCCAAGGCTTTAGAAGAACACTGCAGCTACGCCATGTTTTTACCGGAGGAGGATCCTGGGGAGGCGTCTTTAGGCGCCGTCATTCGGCAGGGATTTGCAGAGGCTGAAAATTTTGAGGGAAAAAGGCGCCTGTGGCTGGTAGATATGCACGCGCCGTTAGTGCTGGTACAGAATCTGGAAACCACGCTGAAAGAACCATTTTCCAGCAGTCCCAGAATTTTAAAGGCGATTCATAAGGCTCACAGGGAGCTGCAGACTGCTATGACGAAACTCTATCCGGGAGAACTGGTGCTGTCCTTGTCAGCCAGTGTAATTTATCACCGCCTGGTGGACAAAATTACCCAGATCAATCAGGTTCCAGGCGAGCCTACAACACCGAGAGTGCTGGGAAATGACATGTGCGTTCCCTTCGGAAAAATTCTGAGAGGAAAGGTTGTTCCCAACACAGTGACAAAAACCATTCACACAGATAAGGTCTATGAGCCGGATCTGGACAGCTATCGGATTGAGGCATTCCCATACTATTCTCCCCTGAGGAGCCAGGTGAGAACGATTAAATCCTTCGGACGTCCCGTTATTCTGGTGGACGATCTGCTTCACAAGGGAGGCAGGTTTGACGCCTTGGAGCCTTATCTGCGGGAGGAAGGCGTGGAGGTGAAAAAAGTGCTGTTAGGCATGATTTCCGGCTATGGAAGAGACGCCATGGCTACCAGGGGATTCGAGGCGGACAGCATTTACTCCATTCCAAACCTGAAGTTCTGGTTTGTGGAGTCTACTCTCTATCCGTTTATCGGAGGCGATACAGTGCGCCGCGATACCATGAAAGTAGCAGGACTGATGCCCTCGGTGAACATGGTACTGCCCTACATGGTTCCGCCGTTAAAGGGATGCAGTGAGGAATCTCTGTTCGAACTATCAGCCTGCTGTGTGAGAAACTCCAGGGACATTCTTCTTGCTCTGGAATCAGAATACCGGGCGCTGTTTGGCCGAAATCTGACGCTTTCCAGACTGTCGGAGGCGGTAATTCTGCCCCTCTGCCCGGATAAGGGAGACTGCATAAACTATGATCCGAATCTGGCGGCGTCAGTCTACCTGGACAATGATCTGGAGATGCTGCACCGCATCAGCCAGCTGAAAAACCTGTAAATCTGTAAGATTCAAATAGATTTTAACTATCTAAACTATCTATGAGGAGGACAATGAGTATGTTTTATTACCGCATCAATGGAACACTCTGCTGCAGCTTAAACGGAGAACTGGATTTTCCAAGGGAAGAGCTTTACGGCCGCGGCACAGATGAAAAAGAGGCCAGGGAGAAGGCGTCCGGTGAAAAGGAACTGGTATTTCTGTTTGAGCGTTCTCCTAAAAACTGCCGCGCCTCTTTCCGGGTAACGGATCCGGCGCTTCTCTATCAGGACAGAGAGGACGTGTCCTGGCTGAACAAGAACGCCCTGGGGGAGGGAATGCGCGATGAGATTGTAGACTCTTTTATTAAAGAAGGGAAAATGCGGGCAGTGAATTTAAAACATCCCAGATTTCAGGAGATTCTTTCAGAGAAGCCGGAAAAGAAAAAGAAACGTGTCCATGTGCTGGCCATTGGAGATGTGGGAAGTACTCTTCTGACAGGCCTCCATCTGCTGGGAGGAGATGTGATCAGCTCCATCGGAATCTGCGATATCTCCGACAAGGTGACGGCCCGCTGGGAATTTGAGGAAAACCAGATCGCCTATCCCTGGGACTACGATGTCCTTCCGGAAGTGGACGTGGTGAAGCCGGAGGATCTGTTCCAGTGCGATGTGTTCGTATTCGTGGCCTCCAAGGGAATCCCGCCGGTAGGTTCTGAGGTCAAGGACGTGAGAATGTACCAGTTTGAAAATAACTCCAGGATTGTGGCTCAGTACGCCCGCCAGGCCAGAGCAGAGAATTTTAAGGGGCTGTTTGCAGTGGTATCAGATCCAGTGGATCCTCTGGCAAAGGCAGCTTACCTGGCCAGCAATACAGACGAAAATGGAGTTTTTGACCAGAAAGGCCTTCGCCCGGAACAGATCCAGGGTTACGGACTGGGCGTTATGAACGCCAGAGCCGCCTACTATGCAAAGCGCGACGAGAGGTTTAAGCAGTTCCTGACAGAGGGACGCAGCTTCGGCCCCCACGGCCAGGATCTGGTGGTGGCTGATTCCATTGAACATTACAACGATGAACTGTCTAAGGAACTGACTCAGCTGACTGTGACAGCCAATCTTCATATGAGAGCCATTGGCTTCAAGCCGTTTATTGCCCCGGCCTACTCGTCCGGAGCGATTTCCCTGATTCTTACGCTCAGAGGAGAATGGCACTGCGGCTCTGTTTTCTTAGGCGGAATTTTCATGGGAGTAAAGAACCGCTACACATCCCATGGACTGGAGACAGAGATTCTGCCTCTGCCGGATGCGCTGTATGAGCGGATTGTGACGGCTCAGGAGAATTTAAAAGCTGTAAATTAGGCATTCGGACGCAGGAATCGAGGGAAAATAAGATGGAACAGGGAGAACATGATACAGGCAGGCTGAAAACAGACGGGAAAATTCTGCTGATTCGTCCCAGAGAGCCGGGAGGGCGGGAAAATTTCCGTCTTCTTAAAGTACTCAGAGAGGGACTGGCGGGCGTCTGTCTCCAGGAGGTGACAGAGATTTCGCAGATGGAGGCCATGACAGACGAAAGGGGCCGCCTCACTCCAAAAGAGTGGGAGGGAAAGCGTCTGGTGCTGTTTGCCATAGATCTGGGAAAATATGGCGTCAACCTGGAATACACAAGGCTGTTGGGCTGGCTGAGAAGCCATCCAGACAGCCTTGACGGCTGGATCGGCGGCGTGGTGGCGGATGCAGACAGCGATCTGTATACCAAGTCCGCAGCCAGAGAACTGGTCTTTACCGCCAACAGTGCAGGCTGCGCCTTCGTAGGCCGTCCTTTGGTGGAGGGGACAAAGACACTGTCAAACTTCGCCATTGTGGCGTCAAACCTGGGCACAGATCTGTATGGCGCCTATGTGGAGAGCATAAGACTTCTGGTAAAAGAAATGGAAAAGAGGCGGGAACCGGGAGAAGGGGGAACAGGGGAGCTGCTGGTACTCCACGCTTCCAGTCATAAAAACTCCAACACATATGCCGTATGGCAGGGAGTCAGGCAGTATCTCCAGGATGTTTCTATTACAGAAATAGGACTGCGAAATGGAACACTGGCAGACTGTTCCGGCTGTCCCTATAAGATGTGCCTCCATTTCGGCGAGAGAGGAAGCTGTTTTTATGGAGGAGTAATGGTGGAGAACGTATATCCGGCTGTAAAAAAGGCGGACGGCATTCTGCTTCTGGCTCCTAATTATAACGACGCTTTGTCCGCTAATCTGACAGCTTTTATCAATCGGCTGACTGCTCTGTTTCGGACCACCCGCTTTTATGATAAGAAGCTGTTTGGAATCGTCGTGTCCGGCTACTCAGGCAGCGATCTGATAGCAGAGCAGATGATAGCGGCATTAAATATGAATAAAACCTTTTATCTGCCAGGCCATTTCGCCATGATGGAGACGGCTAATCATCCAGGAGAGGCCATGAAGCTTCCCGGGATCGAGGAGAGAATGAAGCAGTATGCAGAACATATCCGAAGAAATATGGGAGAACCAAAACTTTACAGACCATAAAAAAGAAAGTATACTAAAGAGCAGTATATTCTTTATCAAATAGAATGGAAAGGCAGTTTCTCTGCGAGACTGTAAGATTCAGGGGACATAGAGTATGAGTATCAGACAATGGAAGAAGACTCTCGCCATCGGAGGAGTGATTGCCCTCACATCCCAGCTGTACTGGAATGCGTTTATTGATTATTTTCGAATTTCTACTTCTGTTATCCTGCTTCCTGTTCTGCTTATGACAATCGGACTGGAACTGCATACCCTGACTACCTGCTTTGTTACGTCGGTGATCGTGTTTGCAGTACGGTTCCTGATTCAGGCAGGCAGCGGAGGCATGACAGGGGAGACAGCCCTTTATGTGCTTCCTGGCGCTCTGTTTTATCTGAGCTATGGAGTGATCTTCAAGCTCTGTATCAGGAACAGGAGGGCAACGACCAGAAAAAAGCTGATGTGGGCTATTTTTCTGTCTGACTTCGGGGCGAACTTAATCGAGGCGGAGATGCAGGAGTACCTGCAGTTTCGGACTCTTGATGAACATATCATCATCTATCTGGCAGCTATCGCTGTGATCCGGACGACGTTTGCCTGTATGCTTCTGCTGGGAGAACGGCAGTACAGAGCCCTTTTAAAGAAAAATGAGCATGAGCGGCGGTATCAGCGGCTGTTTCTGATGAAAACAGGTCTCAAGAACGAAATTTATTTTATGAGAAAAAATTCTGAGGAAATTGAGTCTGTTATGGCAAACGCCTATCGGCTCTATGAAAAGCTCTGCGAACAGAAGCTTCCAGACGAGATGAAACAGATGTCTTTGGCCATAGCCAGAGACGTCCATGAGATAAAAAAGGATTATTTCCGGATTATTCAGGGAATTGAGGAGGAGATTGGGAACGAATATGAGGAGGAGAATATGAGATTTCATGATATTCTCCAGATTCTCCAGTCCTCTACCTACCACATGATTGCAGCCAGGAAGCTGGATATTAAGCTGGTGTTTTGCTGCAGCGATGACTTTATTACGCGCGGCCATTACACTTTGATGGCAGTGTTAAAAAATCTGGTCAACAATGCCATTGAGGCCATCGAGAGCGGAAAAAAGCCGGGACAGGTGAGAATTTTAGAGAAAAAGGAAAACGGAGTCTACATATTCCAGGTAGAGGACAATGGACCGGGTATTTCCGAACGCCATCTGCCCAATATTTTTGAGATGGGATATTCGACAAAATTTGACTATAAGACAGGGAATATTTACCGGGGCGTAGGTCTCTGGGGAGTCAGAAATACAGTGGAGGAGCAGTTTAAGGGAAAAATCAGCGTGGTTTCACAGCCTGGAAAGGGAACCAGATTTCAGGTGGAAATCCCTGCCGAGAGATTAGAGGAGTCATAATATGGAGATTTATATTGTAGAAGATGACAGAATGGTGATCAATATTCTGGAAGATATAATAGAAACCAATGGACTGGGAACTGTCTGCGGCACCTCCGGCGGACAGCCGGCAGATACGGCAGAGATTGTGCGTCTGAATCCTGATGTGGTGCTGGTAGATTTTCTGATGCCGGAAAAGGATGGAATCCAGCTGGTGAGGGAACTGAAGGAGGCAGGCTGCGGTTCGCGGTTCATTATGATTTCCCAGGTATCGGCTAAGGAGATGATAGGAAAGGCTTACAGCGCTGGAATCGACTTTTTCATCAGCAAGCCGATCAATATTATAGAAGTTAAATCTGTGATTGAAAATGTGGAACGCCAGATTCAGAATGAGAGAACTCTCTCCAATATCAGGAAGATGTTCCTGGCAGAGATGAAAGAGGTCCCTGAAGAGAAGAAAAAGAATGACGGGTATGTGAAAAAGCTGCAGGTTATCTTAAACCGGATTGGTATGTCAGGGGAGAAGGGCTGCGATGACATTATAAAGATTTGTCAGTACCTTCATGCCAACAACAAGCCTATTTCTCAGGTCAGCATCGGCCAGCTGTGCGAGATTTTAAGCACAGCTCCTAAAAACATGGAGCAGAGAGTGCGCCGTGCTATCGCAGTAGGTATGGCGAATCTGGCCCACATGGGTATCGAGGATTTTATGAATGAGACGTTTACAGCCTATTCCGGTACTCTCTTTCCATTTGAGGAGATTCGGGCAGAGATGGATCACATTCGTGGAAAGCGGAAATATGGAGGAAAAGTCAGCATTAAGAAGTTTATTGACAGCCTGATGCTGGCAGCAGACCGGGAATCCCGCTTTTAAAGCGGGGTTCTGGCTCTGTGTTTTGCCAAAAATAAACAATTCATAAACTTTCTGAAAAAATCTTTTCATTTTTTTAACGGATTCCTGTTTTTTTTTGTAGTATTTTGTAAGCCGTATGTTACAGTACCACCATCAAAAATATTGGAGGTAATGTGTATGGCACCCATTTTAGAACTTGATATGTATCAGGCAACTGCGGTCGCAGCCCTCGTGCTTCTTCTGGGACGTTTCCTTGTAAAGAAGATTCCGATTCTGGATCGTTACTGTATCCCGGCGCCGGTTGTGGGCGGCTTTGTTTATGCGATTGTTCACTGTATTGTAAGATCTGCTGGAATCATTGAGATCAGCGCAGACATGACATTAAAGAATGTTTTCATGGTAGGATTCTTCTGCAGCGTTGGTTTTACAGCGTCCTTCAGAATGCTGAAAAAAGGCGGTATTCAGACCATCGTTTTCCTTGGCCTTGCCTTAGCGATGGTAGTGCTTCAGAATATTCTGGGAGCAGGTCTTGCCACAGCCTTTGGTCTTGATCCGAGACTGGGACTTGCCACAGGCTCTATTCCAATGGTAGGCGGACACGGAACAGCAGGTTCCTTCGGACCTCTTCTGGAGGATTTAGGTGTAGCTAACGCAAACGTAGTAGCTATCGCTTCCGCAACTTTCGGTCTGGTGGCAGGCTGTGCCATCGGCGGACCTATCGCTACATCCAAGATTAAGAAATTCAAATTACATTCTGCAGAGGCCAGCGCAGAGGGCGGCTTTGAGACAGAGGACGCAGGAAAGATCGATTCCAAGAGATTCCTGGATGCAGTTCTGGCTCTGATTATTGCTATCGGTTTTGGTACTATTGTTTCCATGTTCCTCGGAAAGCTGATGACTTTCCCGTTCTACATCGGCGCTATGTTAGTGGGCGCAGTAATCCGCAACGCAGCTGACGCAGCCAAGAAAGAGCTTCCGATGGAAGAGATCGGCGTAGTCGGCGGTTTCTGTTTATCCGTATTCCTGGGACTTGCCATGATCGACATGAAGTTATGGCAGCTGGCAGAGCTGGCTCTTCCGTTAGTAGTAATGTTAGCAGCTCAGACTGTTCTCATGTTCTTATACGCTAACTTTGTCGTATTCAACGTATTAGGACGCAACTACGATGCAGCAGTTATGACAACAGGATTCTGCGGTTTCGGTATGGGCGCTACTCCAAACGCCATGGCAAACATGCAGGCAGTAGTAGGCCAGTATGGACCGGCTCCTACTGCATTCATGGTAGTTCCGTTAGTAGGTTCTCTGTTTATCGACTTCTTAAACGCTACTATCCTGACAGGCTTCATTAACTTCTTAGGTTAATCAGCGCGTCACCTTTCAGCCGGTCCCAGGGACCGGCTGTTTTCTGTAATAAGGCAGGGAGACTTCAGATTTGCGGGAGTTTTTCCGCCAGCTGCCACTGCAGATGCCCATGATAGGAGTCCATTATTATGTAATATAAATGAAACATAATAATATATATAATGGGATATTAATTTGATTATGCAGGGATAATGAGTTATAATTAAAACAGAACGTAAGATTTTCACAAAAACAGTAGATTTTTTGCAGTCTTTTTGGTACAATGTAGACATGAAGCAAAGAGGCTACTTTGTTGAGTGAAAACTCACAATATTAATGCGAAAGCAGGAGGTATATTCCAATGAGCAAGTATGTTGACAGAGTTCTTGCAGAACTCAAAGAGAAAAATGCACATGAGCCAGAGTTCCTTCAGACAGCAGAGGAAGTTTTATCTTCTTTAGGCCCGGTTGTTGATGCACATCCAGAGTACGAGAAGGTTGCTCTTCTTGAGAGAATGTGTGAGCCGGAGAGAACTATCGAGTTCCGTGTTCCGTGGGTAGATGACAATGGTCAGACTCATGTAAACCGTGGCTATCGTGTACAGTTCAACGGCGCTATTGGACCGTACAAGGGCGGCTTACGTTTCGCTCCTTCCGTAAACCTCTCCATCATGAAGTTCTTAGGCTTCGAGCAGACATTTAAGAACAGCTTAACAACACTTCCTATGGGCGGTGCTAAGGGTGGTTCCGACTTCGATCCGAACGGCAAGAGCGACGGCGAAGTTATGAGATTCTGCCAGTCCTTCATGACAGAGTTATATCGTCATATCGGACCAGACGTAGATATCCCAGCTGGTGACCTTGGCGTAGGCGCTCGTGAGATTGGTTATATGTACGGACAGTACAGAAAGATCAGAGGTGCTTTCGAGAACGGAACTATCACAGGTAAGGGCAGATCCTTCGGTGGTTCCCTGGTTCGTCCAGAGGCTACAGGATACGGCGCAGTTTACTATGTAGAGGCTGTTATGAAGCACGAGAACGATACTCTGGCAGGCAAGACAGTTGCTCTGGCAGGTTTCGGTAACGTAGCTTGGGGCGCTGCTAAGAAGTTAGCTGAGTTAGGCGCTAAGGCTGTTACACTTTCCGGACCAGACGGATACATCTACGATCCAGACGGTGTTGTAACAGAGGAGAAGATCAACTACATGCTGGAGATGAGAGCATCTGGACGTAACAAAGTTCAGGATTACGCAGACAAGTTCGGCGTACAGTTCTTCCCAGG
>CAUCIO010000052.1 GCA_958442925.1 uncultured Clostridium sp.
AAAACCCAGACCATCAATTTTTATCACATCAATGATGCCTTCTACTATGTGGATCTGCCAGGTTACGGTTACGCCAGGGCTAATCAGGAGGTAAAGGCGAAATGGGGAAAGATGATAGAGAACTATCTGCATAAGTCTCCTATGTTAAAATGTGTATTTCTGCTGATTGACATCCGCCATGATCCGTCAGAGAACGACCGCCTGATGTATCAGTGGATTTTAGACCAGGGTTACCGCCCGGTTATCATTGCCACAAAGGCAGATAAGTTAAAGAGAAGCCAGATAGCCAAGCATGTGAAAATGGTGAGGGAAGGTCTGTCCATGCAGCCGGAGGACGTTCTGATTCCATTTTCTGCCGAGACGAAGCAGGGACGGGAAGAGATCTGGAACTACATTGAGAAAACGGCTGCAGAGGAAGAACAGTAATGTTTCATTTACTGCTGGGAATCATTTATCTGGCTTTTATAAGCCTGGGACTGCCTGACGCGCTGTTAGGCTCAGCCTGGCCTATGATGTATCAGGAATTTTCAGTGCCTGTATCCTATGCAGGCGGAATTTCCATGATCATTTCAGCTGGTACCATTTTTTCCAGTCTGCAGAGCGACCGGCTTACCAGGCGGTTTGGCACAGGAAAAGTCACAGCGGCCAGCGTACTTATGACGGCTGCAGCGCTGGCGGGATTTTCCCTCAGCGATTCTTATCTGGAGCTGTGTCTGTGGGCTGTTCCCTATGGCTTGGGAGCAGGGAGCGTAGACGCTTCCCTGAACAATTATGTGGCCCTTCACTATGCGGGAAGCCATATGAGCTGGCTGCACTGCATGTGGGGGGTGGGAGCCACCCTGGGACCTTATATTATGGGATATGCGTTATCCGGCGGACAGGGCTGGAATGCAGGCTATCGCTGCATCGCCATATTTCAGTTTGCCCTGACTGCTGCCCTTGTACTCAGCCTGCCTCTGTGGAAGCAGAGACAGAGGGCTGGGAAAGAGCCGTCCTGCTTTTTGAGAGAGGATATGGACAGTCCTCTTTCCATTGGGGAGGTTGTCAGAATTCCAGGTGCAAAAGAAATCCTGGCGGCCTTTTTCTGCTACAGCGCCCTGGAACAGACGGCAGGGCTCTGGGCGGGAAGTTATCTGGTGCTCACAAGGGGCGTTTCACCGGAGGAGGCGGCAGGTTTTGTCAGCCTGTTTTTCTTAGGCATCACAGGGGGAAGAGCTCTTGGCGGATTCCTGACAATGAAGCTTGGAGACACGCGGATGATACGGCTGGGGGAGGCTGTAATCCTGTCAGGGCTTTTATGCCTTGTACTCCCTTTGGGGAGCAATGCCGCAGCAGCCGGTCTGATCCTGACAGGGCTTGGCTGCGCGCCTGTTTACCCGTCTATCATCCATTCTACGCCGGAGCATTTTGGAGCGGATAAATCTCAGGCTGTCATAGGTGTGCAGATGGCCTGCGCCTATGTGGGAAGCCTTAGTATGCCGCCCCTGTTCGGACTGATTGCCAGTCGTATCAGCGCCGCCCTGTTTCCTGCCTTCCTGCTCGCTGTCCTGGTTATGATGGCAGTCCTGCATGAAAAAATGCTGCTGAAAGTGCGTGGATAATTCCGGAAAAACAGCCGGCCAGACTGCTATAAAAAGCGGCCTGGCCGGCTGTTTTTCGTTTCATAGAAAATGACTCTATGGACGGCGTACATTTTCTTCCTGCAGAGTTTTTATATTCTTGTATTCCTCAGCCGCCCGGAGAAGGATGGCAAAAACAGCTGACGGAAGAAAGAAAAAGAGATAACATTTCCGTTTAAATATCTGATATCGCCGTCTGACCTGTGTAAAATCGCCGCGGATGAGATCACTGAGACGTACAGGCCCCGGCTGTGTGCGCTTATGGAACATGGCTTCCTCCTTGCAGCGGAGTCAGGCTAAGGCCTGGCAGGCTTATCGCTCATCAGGGATTTCATAATAAAGGAGTAGATCTCCTGGCTTTTGCCTTTCCAGTGATTGCACATGATCTCTGCCTGATCCTTGTCAGGTACAGATACGTCCAGGCTGATCAGGACGTTTTTCCCCTCCCGGACCTCGCAGTGAACTGTGTAGTCCTGATTGGTGGATTTGTAGAAATCAGAGATAAATCCAGCCTCATCCCGCATCCGGAACTTGTTTTCCTTCAGGTACTCGTTCATGTCCTCCACAATGGCGGGGGAGATGGTTTTTCCAAAGAAATCCAGCGTATCTTCCCCCTCCTGGGTGATTTCGTAGCGTGTGCTGTTATGGACTGTCTCCTGGCGGATCAGCCCTGCGTCCAGCAGGTCGTTTAAAGCCTGCTGCAGTGTGAAGTAGCTTGTGTAGTCCCGGTCCAGAAAAAAGCTGGAGAGCTGGGCGTTTGTCAGCGGGAAATTTACCTGTTTCAGCATGTACAGATTCATCAGCTTGTATAATGTCATTGGTTCAGCTAACATGGCAAAACTCCTTTAAAGAAAAACTGATTGGGGCAGACTAACGGATATGCTCCTTAACAGCCTGGCTGACTGCATCCGCCACTCTCGGATCAAAGGCCGCCGGAAGAATATTGACGTCGCTTAATTCCTCCTGGGACACCAGGGAAGCGATAGCCTCAGCTGCCGCTAATTTAATCTCTTCTGTGATGGCGCAGGCCCGTCCTTCTAAAGCGCCCCGGAAAATACCTGGGAAGATCAGGACGTTGTTTACCTGGTTTGGGAAGTCGGAACGGCCTGTTCCCACCACTCTGGCGCCAGCTTCTCTGGCCAGATCCGGCATGATCTCAGGAACTGGGTTGGCCATGGCAAAGAGGATGGAATCCTGATTCATGGAAGCTACCATTTCAGGCGTCACAATGCCGGGAGCGGAAACTCCCACAAAGATATCAGCGCCCTTTAAGGCGTCTGCCAGGCTTCCGGTGCGTCTGCTCTTATTTGTCACCTTAGCCATCCGTTCCTGCATCCAGTTAAGGCCTTCCATGCCGTCATAAATCATGCCTGCCTTGTCGCACAGGGTAATGTTCTCAAAACCGTATGTAAGGAGCAGCCTTGTGATGGCGATTCCTGCACTGCCGGCGCCGTTTACAACTACCTGGGCAGTCTCTTTTTTCTTTCCGGTTACCTTCAAAGCATTGATGATGCCTGCCAGAACGACAATGGCAGTTCCGTGCTGATCATCGTGGAACACAGGGATAGAGAGACGCTCCTTTAAGCGCTCCTCAATCTCAAAACATCTGGGGGCGGAGATGTCCTCCAGATTAATGCCGCCGAAGGCCGGGGCAATGCGGACAACGGTTTCGATAATCTCCTCTGTATCCTGAGTGTCCAGACAGATAGGAAAAGCGTTGATTCCGCCGAATTCTTTGAACAGAACGGCCTTTCCCTCCATGACAGGCATGGCTGCTAACGGTCCGATATTGCCCAGTCCCAGAACGGCGCTTCCGTCAGATACAACGGCGACTGTGTTAGATTTAATTGTGTATGTGTAGGCTGCCTCCGGATTCTCGGCAATTACCTTGCAGGGTTCTGCAACGCCGGGTGTATAGGCCAGGGCCAGATCCTCCCGGCTTTTTACTGCTGCCTTGGAGACAGTCTCAATTTTTCCATTCCACTCCTCATGGAGCTTCAGAGCTTTTTCACTGTTTGTCATAATGCGATCCCTTTCTTTCATGAGATTTTATTCCTGATAATATCTATCATATCAAGTTTATTTTCTGAAATCAACCCTTTGCCAAAAAGTCGATTTTATGTAGTGTAATTGAAGGGAAAGTATGCTAAAATAGAAAACAGATTTTGGAAGTAATACGAATGCTGCAGGTGAGAATGCTATGAGAGAACGAATCAACCGGCTGGCCATGGGGATTGTGGATACAGCAAAACCGAAGGTAATCTGGACGCCGGATGCGATAGAAGAGACAATCAGAACAAACACAACGGTGAGGAGAGAACTGTTTATCGGAACCGAGGGCGGAGGAAGCGTAAAGGGGCTGGTCTATTCCACCAGCGACAGAGTCCGGATCTTTGCGGATCACGCGTCTTTCGGCGGGGTGAGAAACCGGATCGCCTATGAGGTGGACACTTCCTTTATGGAAGCTGGAGATGAGATTGACGGCATGTTCAATCTTGTCACAAGCTGCGGAGAGATAGAAATCCCCTATGTTTTTAAGGTGGATTTGGCCGCGTCAGGAAGCGTGCTGAGCGGACTGAAGGCGCCGGAGGATTTCGCCGAACTGGCAGGAAAGGATGGGGATACAGCGCTGCGGCTGTTAGACTACCCTGATTTTCTGGAGGCGCCTTTTATGCAGGATCCCCATGTCCGGGCGGTTTACGAGGGACTGAAGGGCCATGGGAGCAGGCAGTGTCTTCTGGAAGAGTTTTTAAACGGCCTGGGCGTGAAAGAACCTTTCTGCATTTTTTTTGACGAAGAACAGAAAAGCTATGAGAATCCGTCCGGCCACATCCAGGACTCCATCGAGATCAGGAGCAGAGGATGGGGATATATCAGTCTGGAAGCAGAGGCAGACGGAGATTTTATCCACCTGTTAAAGAGGACTGCGACTCAGGAGGACTTCAAGGATGGGGTGTGCAGTCTTCCGTTTCAGATTTTATCGGAAAATCTCCATGGAGGAAAGAATTTCGGGGCTGTTTTTGTGACGGCTGCCGGAGAAACCCATAAAATTCCTGTTTCTGTGACTGCAGGAGGAGAAAGAACCCAGAGGAAGATTTCCTTCAGGGAGGATCTGAAAAACTATGTGGAACTGCGTTTGCAGTATGAAGCCCTGGCAGAACCGGCTTCTGACTCGGGCGGCGGGGAAGAGCAGGAGGACAATCCGTCCAGGCAGACAGGAAAGAAGAAAAGAAAGACAGAGGTTAAGGACGAGAAAATCCTTTGCCAGCGCCGTCTGACTTCTTCCATGGGCCGTCTGCTGTCCCAGATGAAAATTTCCTATGAGGATGTTTCAGTCCGCCTGCTGGAGGCAGAATACCTTCTGGCTTCCGGGAAGAAAGATCGGGCGCAGGCTCTGTTAGACTCTGTGAAGGAGCAGATTCTGGCGGAGCGAGACAGCAGAGTCATGAACTATTTTCTGTTCCAGTATATCCAGGTTTCCCTGTCAGAGGATGAGCCTCAGCGGGACGCCTTTTTAAGGCTGCTGCGCCGTCATCTGGCGGCAGAACCGGGAAATTTCTACTTATATATGATGATGCTTCGGCTGGACCCGGAACTGGCAGCCAGCCCGGCCGCTGTCTATGGGGATCTGCGAAGACAGTTTAAAGAGGGAGCCGCCAGCCCCTTCCTTTTCCAGGAGGCCTGCAGAATTCTGGTGAGAGAGCCGGAGTTTCTTCGGAATATGGAGGCTTTTGAGTCTCATGTCATCTACTTTGGAGCCAGAAGAGGGTTGCTGTCTGAGGAAGCAGCCCTGGCTGCTGCGGGAGCAGTTGACAGAAAGAAGGAATTCTGGCCATTTGGACTTAAAATACTGACGGCTCTTTATGCCCAGTTCGAGAACAGGGAGATTCTGTCTGCTGTCTGCGCTATGCTGATCCGCGGAGGATGCCGGGGAGAACGGTATTTTGCCTGGTACGAGAAAGGCGTGGAGGAGAAGCTGGCTCTGACTAGGCTTTATGAGCACTATCTGTACTGTCTTCCTGAAGATTACGAAAAGCCCCTTTCCAGAGAGATGCTGCTCTACTTTTCCTATGGCAGTGAGCTGAATGAGAAGGGAAAGGCCAGGCTGTATCGGAATGTGCTGGAGTTTTACCGTGACGACGAGTCCATATTCCGGTTTTATGAGCGCGATATTGAAAAATTTGCTCTTTCCCAGCTGTTTGACGGAAAGATCAGCAGGGATCTGGCAGTGATTTACCAGAATGTGATTTACCCGGAGGTGGTGGACAGGCAGCTGGCCCAGGTACTCCCTTCCGTGCTGAAATCTAACTGCATTACTGTGAAGGATAAAAATATCCGCTATGTAGTTGTGCGCCATGAGGAGCTGACGGTGGAGGACGCCTATCCGCTTACAGGAGGAACCGCCTATGTGCCGTTATTTTCCAGCCGCGATATTTTAATGTTCCAGGATGAGGCCGGAAACCGGTTTATGAGCACGCCCTATGAGACGTCTGCAGCGATGGAAGGAGAAGAACTGGCCAGAAGATGCTTTCAGGTGTATCCGGAGCACCCAAGCCTTCTTTTAAATGCCTGCCAGAAGGTGCTTTACCAGGAGGAGAGGGAAGGAGAAGGACTGCCTGACTCTATGACAGAGGAAGAGGAGAGAATTCTCTTAAAAGCCCTTGCAGAGCCTTCGCTTCATCCACTTTACAAAAAAAAGATTATGTCTGCCCTGATCCGCCGCTGTGTGTGCAGTATGATGCCGGGAGGACAGGGAAACAGAGAAAAAGCGACAGCTTTTCTGCTGGCAGCAGACAAGGACTCTATGAGTTCCGGGGAGAGAGCGCAGATTATGAGAGCTCTGATTGCCCAGGGCTGCTATTCCGAGGCCTACGACATGCTGTGCAGATACGGAAGCGAGCGGCTGGGAACAGCTGAACTGAAAAAACTGGTCGCAAAGATGCTGCTAGACAGCCTGATGAGGGAAGATGAACGTCTGTTAAGCCTTTCCTTCCAGATTTTCCAGGAAGGCCAGGCTGACAGTACCATACTGGATTATCTGTGCGAGTACTATAACGGAACAGTGGATCAGATGTTCTGTATTCTGCTGGCCGCTGTCAGGGCTCAGACAGATACTTCAGATATGGAGGAGCGGCTGCTGTGCCAGATGCTCTTTACTGGCTGCACGGAGAAGATGGATCGGGTGTTCGACCTGTATGCATCCAGAAAAAAGACCAGGGAAATGATAGTAAAGGCCTATTTTACTGTAAAGTGCATCGAATATTTTATGGAAGAAAAGCCAGCACAGGACAAGGTGTTCGCCTACCTGGAGGGAGCCGTTTACAACAGCTCTGACAGGGATAAGATTCCTGATATTTATCTGCTGGCTCTGACGAAATATTATTCTTCTCTGTCGTCTCTTCGCAGGGAGCAGCAGGAACTGTGCAGAACTATTACAGAGGTACTGCTGGAGGCAGGTATGGAATTTGCCTATTTTAAAGACCTGTCCCGGTTTGCTGCTGTGCCGGAGCGGCTTCTTGACAAAGAAATAATAGAATTTCACGGAGAGAAGGATTCTGCCCCCGTACTGATGGTACGGGTTCTTCCCGAGGAACAGGAATTTACCTGCGAGGAGATGAAGGAGGTCTATAAGGGCATTTTCATCCGGGAAAAGGTGATTTTTGAAGGTGAGGTTCTGGAATATCAGATTTACAGGCAGCGGGGGGATGAGACGCCTGCTGTTTCCGGAAATCTGGAGCGCAGAGAACCTCCGATCAAGCAGGAAGGAACACGGTTTGCCCTTCTCAATCAGATGAGTTTAAGCTTTGATATGCAGAATGAAAATACCCTGAGAAGCCAGGTGGAAGAGTACCTGACAGAAGATGCTGCTGCTCAGGCTCTGTTCGGGCTTTTGTAGCAGAGAACACCGGAGGAAATCAGAGGAAAGCAGAGAAGGAATACAGATACGATAAAGTGATAAAAGAAAGGGGCTTGCTGAGAGATGGACGGACTTGTACTGGGAATCGATTTGTGCGATACCTGCACGTCCATAACGGCTCTGGAGCCGGAACGGACATGGACGATAAAAACGGCAGTCTGCCGGAACAGACAGTCGGAAGAGTGGTACGTAGGGGAGGAGGCCTCCGTCCGCGCCATGGCAGGCGATCTGTACTGGGACGGTCTTCTTTCCAGGGTACAGAGGAATGAGAAAGAAGCAGACGGAGAGAAAAGCTGCACAGGACTTGATCTGCTGAAGCGGTTTTTAAGGGAAGCTTTGGAGATTCCGAAAAAGGCTGCTGAGAAGGAGGAGATCAGCCGTTTGGTGATTGCCCTGAGAAAGCCTGAGGTAAGGCTGATGGACAGCCTTCTCTACTGTGCCGATTACCTGGGAATTGACAGAAGCCGGGTACACATTGTGAGCCATACGGAGAGCTTTGTTTACTACGTTATGAGTCAGAAGCGTGATGTGTGGAGCAATCAGGTAGGTATGTTCGAACTGTCAGAGGGCTGTGCCGGATATTATGAGCTGAAGACCCAGAGAGGGGCCGGAGGAATGATTGTCACTGCGGACAGAGAGGAACTTCAGGGAGAAATCACTCTGGAATATTTGAAAAGGCCGGAAGGGGCTGCATCAGAGGATCAGTTTCTGGCGGCCTGTGCAGACAGACTGTTAGATAAGCGTCTGTTTTCCGCAGTCATTCTTACGGGAGACGGTTTTGCCACCACAGACTGGGCACACAGTTTTATGAAAAAAATCTGCAGCAAGAGGAGAGTGTTCGCAGAATACGGCCTGTTTTCCAAGGGAGCCGCTTACAGGGGCGCAGACTACGAGAAGGAGCACACAGATTACCCGTTTATCTGCATCTGCGAGGGAAGACTTCAGTATACGATTTCCCTGCGTGTGCTGAGCAGAGGGAAAGATACGAATCTGGTGCTGGCGGCTGCAGGAGATAACTGGTATGAGGCCAGAACGACAGTGGACTTAATTGCAGACGGGGAGGATCACCTGGAGTTTACTATTTCTTCTCTGGAGCAGAGAAAGCGAAGAGTTGTGCCTGTGGCGCTTCAGGACTTTCCTATCCGGGAAAATAAGACGAACCGGATCCAGGTGACAATCGGATTTTCCGATGAGAGCACTATGATCATTATGGTAAAAGATAAAGGTTTCGGCGAGCTGTTTCCCGCCACAAACGCTATGGTGAGACAAGAGGTGGTATTATGAGTTTAATACTGTGCAGACAGGAGGAGGTAAGACATCCTTTCTATGTCGAGGCTCTGGGAGTGCATATCTGGTCTTCTCAGGAACTCTGCTATGTAATCTATAATTATCCTCTGTTAGTCATGGACCATTTCCTGGACGAGAGGCTGACAGAGTTTATTGAGAAGGAACTTCGCATGACAGTTCTGGCGGCAAAACTGGAAAATGGACTGCGGGCAGGCGCAGACGAGGACGAGCTGATTTTCATGTTTCTGGAGGAGTGCCATTTTTACAGTCCGAAAGAGATTACAGCTTTCAGGCAGAAGATCAGTTCTTACCGGAATATGGGTTCCCTGGAGTTTGCCAAGGCTACCGCAGACTATTATTACACTTTGCGCCAGTACGGCACAGCTCTGAGGGGATACGAAAAGCTGCTGGACAGCCAGCGGAACAAAGCTGCTGACGACGAATTCCTGGGAAAGATCTGGAACAATATGGGAGCCTGCTATGCCGGGCTGTTCTGGTTTGATAAGGCCATGCAGGCCTATGAGATGTCCTGGAGCTACAGAAAGGATCCTGACACAGTAAAGCGGATGTACCACTTGACGCTTTTAGACCCAAAGCTGTCCGTCAGGGCCAGATTCGGCGCAGGGATTCTGGAGGACAGGAAGGAGCAGTGGAAGGAAGAGTTTGACGAGACAGTAAGCCGGGCCAGACAATCTGAGAGCGTGCGGCAGGCAGAGGAACTGTTTAATCAGGAAAAGGCGGCCCGCAGACAGGCGGAAGGGGAACTTCTGTCTAAGTGGAAGGCTGGCTATAGAGCCATGATATAGTGACAGAGTATAGCGAAAGATAAGAAAAAAGAGAGGCGGAGGTTTTCAATTCGGCATAGAAGCTGCCGGAATGAAAACCTTCGCCTCTCTTCATGTATTCGGCAGGAAAAAGCGGTCAGGCCTTTTCCTATTTTGACATCAGATGGCCGATGTTTTTAATGAGAACTGAAATGGTTCCATCCAGATTTGTGATAAACTCCACTCGATCCGGATTCTGATATTCCTCCATGGGAATGGTGATCTCAATGCCCGTATCGGTAGTCAGGTGCTGGCGTTGAAATTTTTTAACTGTCTGCTCATTTCTAGGCTGCACTGTCTCATAGGACAGATTGTATTTTTCCATTTTTTCATCAAAGGCAGTCTGCATTTCCGGGCTGTCAGGGAAAACTTTTTCCCGCAGGGACTCTACTTTGATAGAGCCCTCCTCCTCCAGCTCTTTATAAATGACATTTTTAATTTCCATTTTCCGTGCGGCATCATCGTCCCCGTAATATTTCCGGTTCACCTGATCCACTGCCCTTGTCACAATATCCAGCTTTGACTTCTGAGACAGAGGGGCGAGACATTCCAGATATAATTCAGAAAAATACAGGCGTTTTTCTCCGTTTACCTCGTATTTTTTCTCTGTCACCAGAAGCTCTCCGGTTCCCAGATTTATGACAAAGGCTTCGGAAAGCTTCTGCCCCTGGCTGGGCAGCAGAGCTTTCTGAAGAATAATACTGTTGGCATTTTTTCCCTCCTGCTCCATTGTCATATGGGTGTAGGAGGTTTTATAATTCATTTTCAGGAGAGCCAGATAATCGCTTCCCTCAGCAGAGAAGACTACTATGGCAATGTCGGCGGGCGGGATGTCGATATTGGCGTTCATAATGTCGTAGAGCAGCTCGGCCAGCTGCCTGCTGGTCTCTACAAAGGTTTCCGGAGTACACTGTTCCAGAAGCTGCTTGACAGGAGATTCATTCCCAAACCGGCAGAGCTTCACGTCGTCGCTTTCTGTAAACTTTTCAATGTGAGCCTTTAAGAAATCGGACAGATCCCCGGACAGGTCGATGGGGCAGTCGGAGAGAACCGGCACGCCTACAGACGAGTCCAAAATATGTACGATTCCTGTTTTCATAATGATATCGTCAGATTTCATAGGAAAACGCCCTCCTACTGCTCAGCTGCCGTCTGTCCAGCATCAGTATCAGCTGTCTCGTCAGCAGGAAAGGTTTCATCCGCGCTTTCTCCCTGCTGGAGCTCTGCCTCCCCGTCAGCCTGAGAGACTTCTTCTGAAGTCTCAGTCTGGCGGGAATCGGTTTCGGGAGTTTCAGTCTGACTGGAAACTGCTCCGCTGTCAGGAAGGATCAGTTCGTGAACCTCTGTCACCCGCCGTACAGTACCGTCCTCAGAGTAGGAGAAGGACAGTTCTGCGCCAGGCTGCATGAATGGAAGCTTCTCATGAACGTCCACAAAGGCAGTGTACACCTGGGAATCTCCCTCAAGGGTAAAGTAGTAGCAGGTGTTTCCAGATACAACTGCGCTGGCAAGAGAAGCCACGGTTCCGGAGATTTCCGTGCTGTCCGCCGGCTCCTGGACCTCCACGTCTTCTAAGTTCAGCGCTTTTCTGTAATTGCTCTTGGCCTCATCGATGGTCTGTCCGGTTCCGACGATCTGGTACTGTTCCACGTCTACAAAGGCATACATTTTAACAAGTCCCGCATTGTCCTTCAGAGAAAGGAAATAAGTAGGACGGTTGGAAATGTTTAAAAGCAGCGGGAAGGTAGCAGAGTAGTTCAGATGCTGCACCTGTCCCTGAGCGGAAGCCATGGCAGAAGTCTCTGTTGCTCCCGGAACCGTATAAAACTTCGTCTCCTTGGTACGGCAGTTGACCAGGACAAAGCCGATATTGGACTCATCTGCTGTCACAGAGCGCATACCTGTGTACAGATAGACATCATCATTGATAGCCATGTAGTTGTAACCATAGGTAGTGCGGCGCACATCCTTCTGGCCGAAGACAGAGTTGATATAGCCGTGCTGGAACTTTCCATTGTCGTCCAGCTGTCCAATCAGAAGTTCTGCGTAGTAGAGCTGATCTACCCACTGGGGGACATTCTCCCTGGGATACCACGCGCTTTCACCGGTAACGGCATTGACTAACACAGCGCCGTCAATGTCCTTTCCATCCCACCATCCAATCCGGTAGGAGATAGTAGGAGCGATCCAGTAAGGGGTTCCGCTGTCATCAATCTCAAAAGATACAGTTTCAAATATCTTCGTCGGATATTTAAAGCGGATATACCGGTAAATATTGCGGAAGAAATATTCGCTGGGGGAATATCTCATTCCGTTTTCCAGCCATACCAGGTTAGTCTCCTGAGTTACCATGTCCACAGTCAGGTAGGCGGGTAGGCCTTCTTTGTGGTTAAAAAGCCACTTGACCGGATCCGCATAGCGAAGCGGAGTCACACGGTAAGGGGAGCCCTTATAGTTGATCTGGGTGTAATCGTCCTGAATCTCAAACTGGGAAACCAGTTCTGTCATCTCGCCCAGCTTACGGCTTCCCAGGCGGGAGGCAGTATCCTTGTCAACCACAGGAATCTGGGACATTTTAAGCTCAGCTACATCCTGGGCAAAGTCTCCTTCTTCAATAGTAACCAGATCGCGGTAGCGGGTGGCATTGAAAAACTGCAGTCCCAGAAGAGAAGCTACAGTCATGAGGATGATAATCAGGCCGATGGCAATAAAGCCGTATTTTAAAGGCCTGCCAAGTCTGACACTGCTTTTCTGGCTGCTGTTCTTACGAAAAACAAACTGGCCTGTCTCCTCATCCTTCACCATCTGGACGCCCCGTCCGGAGCCCAGAGTCTGCAGGAAGTCTTTCATATAAGTCAGGAAATTGACAACAAGAAAAATGAGAATACAGAGAATCAGAAAGACAAGGAAATTCTTATCCCTCAGATTAATGGCCGGAAGCATGGAATAAAACAGCAGAAACATCAGCGCTGCCGATACCAGAATCCGGATCACCATAGATGAAATATTTTTGGCTTTCATAAAGTCCTCCTTTAAAGTATGTAGAAACTATTTTATCATTTATGGAGAGAAAATCAAGGAGATGGGGACGGTTTATAGAAAGTTAATAGAAGGAAAAAACAGAAGGAAAGAAGAAAGCGCGAAAAAGCAGGGCAGGTAGGAATCTGAAAGATATGCCTGGAATTGTGTTTTTACAAAAAGTAGGGTATAGTGGTGGTATCTGACGTCAGAGAAAGAAAGGAGAAGAGGTATGATATGTATTAAGGGAGGGCTGATTCATGATGCAGTGAATCCAACGGCCTGGGAGGGAGATATCTTAATTGAGAACGGAAAAATAAAAGAAATGGGAACAGAACTGTCAGTGCCGCCGGAGACAGAAATCCTTCACGCAGAAGGTCTTTTTGTGTATCCGGGATTTATTGACGCCCACAGTCATTTAGGACTGGCGAATTATGCCTGCGGATTTGAGGGAAGAGATTATAATGAGATGACCGATATTTTATCACCGCAGCTTCGGGGAATTGACAGTATTAATCCGATGGATCCGACGTTTAAGATGGCGGCAGAAGGTGGAGTTACCTGTGTCGCTACAGGACCAGGCTCTGCCAATGTACTGGGGGGAACCTTTGCAGCAATTAAGACAACCGGAAAAAGGATCGATCATATGATTGTCAAAAATCCGGTTGCGATGAAATGTGCA
>CAUCIO010000053.1 GCA_958442925.1 uncultured Clostridium sp.
GGTTTATCTGGCATTCTGTACAAGCCGCTATGGCTGGGGCTTTAAGAAGTTCTTGGCTGAGGCGGACGAGGGAAAAGGACTGAAATTCCCGGCATGGGCCAGAATCTATATTTCCTACGGAATTCCGATTATCGTATTGTATATTTTTATTCAGGGATATTGGGCTAAGTTTGCGCCGATGTTTATGAAGTAGATTAAAAAGAGAAAGAACTTTTTCGCGTTCCACCAAAAGCTTAGTGGCCGGAAAAGTTCTTTCTCTTTTTGCAGATATGAGATATTCTGAGGAAAGTCACTCTGGAAATATATGGCAAAGTCAGCGCGCGTATGGTAAGATGAACACAGGGGGAAACAGTATGAACGAGAAATATCACAGAGGTAAACTGATACTGATACTCAGCGCCTTGTGCTTTTGTCTATTGACTGCTTATGCTTTTGGAACATTTGAAAGAAGCTTTTTAAAAATGGAGCTGGAGAAGAACCAGGAGGAGCTGAAGAAGGCGGCGGAGCTGGAAGCGAAATTTGTGCAGAACAGATATGAAACCATGATCCTGTCGCTGGAAGCGCTGGCAGAGAACATGCAGGGGCTTTCTGTATCTCGGAAAGACGAGATTCTGATGCAGCTGACGCTTTTAGCGGAGGTGGGATATTTTAACTATGTGGGAATCAGCAGCCAGGAAGGCGATATTATAGATTCTGCGGGGCAGACCGCAAATATAAAAGAGAGAGATTACTTTCAGGAAGCCATGGCGGGAAAAACTGTGATTTCAGATGTGATGGAATCCAGAGTCAGAGGCGGAGAGCCGATTCAGGTGATTGCCCTTCCCATTATGAGCAGCGGGGGCCCTAAGGGTATAGTATTCGGAATTTTGAATATTGATTCCATGGATAAAATCATGGAGGGAGAGACGGGAAGCGATATTGATATTCAAATCATAGATTCTCAGGGGAATTATATTTTGAGAAAGCAGAGCGGAGACAGACCGTCTGCAAATAGAAATGCCTGGGATGAGTTTAAGGAATACGAGTTCATCGAAGGAAGCCAGGAGAAAATCAGGAGCGATATAGAGGGGCAGAAAGTCGGAAATATTATTTTTAAGCTGAGAGACGAGGAAAAATTTGGCTATTATATGCCTCTGGGACTTCGCGGCTACTATATTTGTTCTATTGCCAGCGGAGAAAATTTAAGGCAATGGCAAAAACAGATCAATGCGGAAGCCAGCTCAATGATGCTGAAACTGACAGCCGCCTTTTTTGTGTTGGGAATCGGGCTGTATCTGTACAGTAAAAAGGTTCAGGCAGAGCTGAGAAGATCCCATGCAGAGGCTGTGAGCAGTGAAGAAATGATGGGGATTGCCATAGGAGAATCTGACCAGGTTGTGTTTGAATATAACATACAGACCGGGGCCCTGAAGAAAAAAGCAGGGGTGCCCTCTCTTCTGTTTTCTGATTCCGGCACAGAGTCAGACGTAAAGACAGTGCTGTCAAAGGGAGTGCTGGAGGAGGAGTTTGTCCCGCTGTTTCAGGAGTTGTTTGAAACGATAAAAACAGAGGAAAATGTGGAAGGAGTACTGAAGGCAAAAGAAGACGGCGGCGTTCGATGGTATCGGATCATTATGAAAAATATTTATGATGAAAATCATGAGCTTTTAAATACAGTGGGAATTGTAGATGATGTGACCGAGGAGAAGGTACAGGAGGAGCTGCTGAAAATAGGGGAGAAGGAGAAGAAAGCCCTTCAGAAGCAGGCGGAGAGAGACGGCCTGACGCAGCTTTATAATGCGTCTGCTGTGAAATCCAAGGCAAAGGAAATATTAGAACACACGGTTTCTGGCTCAGACTGCCACCTGTTCATTCTGTTGGATCTGGACAATTTTAAACAGATTAACGATACATTTGGACACCAGTATGGCGATCAGGTACTCAGAGAGGTGGCGGATGTGCTGAGAAAGACCTTTCGGAGAGACGATATTCTGGGAAGGCTGGGAGGAGATGAGTTTGTGATGATGCTTCTTCATGTGCCAGGCTTCCAGGTAATGGAGCCGATTTTGGAAAAATTGTGCCGACAGCTTTACAAAACTTACACAAAAGATGGGAAATCTGTGACAATTTCCGCATCCCTTGGCATTGCCTGCGCGCCAGGCCAGGGAAATACCTTTGCAGAGCTTTACAGCAAATCGGATCAGGCGCTGTATGAAGTGAAGGCACAGCTTAAAAACGGCTACAAACTGTATGAAGAATAAAATGTAAAGAGAACGTCAGGAAATGTGCAGAATTGAAAAGAGTTGGAGTTGTTTCTGTATAAAGTAAAATAAAAGTAAAATAAATGGTAAACTTCTGAATTTCTATTGAATATTTAGAATTTTATAGTAAAATGACACTTGTTTGGATGAAAAACAGACACAAGGATCAGTCATTTAGAGGAGATTACCATGAAAAACTATAAGCTTTTGACACCAGGACCACTGACAACAACAGACACAGTCAAGCAGCAGATGATGTTTGACCACTGTACCTGGGACGAAGATTACAAACAGATTACACAGAAAATCAGGAAAGAACTTTTAAAGCTGGCTCAAGTGGATGAGGAGGAATATACCGCTGTTCTGATGCAGGGCTCAGGAAGCTTCGGAGTAGAGAGTGTGTTAAGCAGTGTGGTTCCGGAAAATGGGACAGTACTTCTTCTGAGCAACGGCGCTTACGGCGAAAGAGCTGCCAGAATGTGTGAATATCACAGAATTTCCTGCATCCATCTGCCGCAGGACTATAACAGGACGCCAGACCCGGCCAAGGCAGAGGAGATGCTTAAAAGTCATCCGGAGATTACCCATGTGATGATGATTCACAGCGAAACCACCAGCGGAATTTTAAATGATATCCAGTCCATTGGTGAACTGGCACATGGATATGGAAAGACGTTTATTGTAGACGCTATGTCAAGCTTTGGGGGAGTGAATATTCCGGTGAAGGACTGGCATATCGGCTTTCTTATCAGTTCCGCCAACAAGTGTATTCAGGGGGTTCCGGGATTTTCCTTTATTATCGCCAGACGCAGTCTTCTGATGGAGACGAAAGGCAGAGCCAGAAGCCTTTGCCTGGATCTGTACGACCAGTGGGAGAGCATGGAGAGAGACGGAAAATGGCGCTACACTTCCCCGACCCATGTAGTTCTGGCCTTTTCCCAGGCTCTGAGAGAGCTGGAAGCAGAGGGAGGAATTCCGGCCAGACATGCCCGTTATCAGAAAAATATGGATGTTTTAGTGAAGAATTTTGAAGAGCTGGGCTTTAAACTTTACGTGGACAGAGCATGGCAGGGCCCCGTTATTGCCACCTTCCTGTATCCGGAAGGCAGACATTTTGACTTCCAGGATATGTACCGTTACATTAAGGACAGAGGATACGCGATCTATCCAGGAAAGCTGACTGACGCGGATACCTTCCGAATCGGCGTAATTGGCGAAATCTATGAGGAAGATATTGAGAATCTGACAGAGATTATGCGGGAATATATGGCTCAGGCGTAAAGGGGAGGAACAGACGATGAAGATAGAAGGCGTGATTTTTGACTGGGCAGGAACAACCGTAGACTACGGCTGCTTCGCCCCTGTAAGAGCATTTGCGGAAATTTTCAGAGAGTATGGCATAGAGGCGACCATGGAGGAGACGAGAAAGCCCATGGGAATGCTGAAATGGGATCACATCAAGACTATGCTGTCCATGGAACGCATAAACGGAGAGTGGCTTCATGTTCACGGCCGCCCCTGGACAGACAGGGATGTGGACGAGATGCACGATAAATTTTCGGCGAAGCTGATGGGGATTCTCCATGAGTACGCAGAGGTGAAACCCTTTGTAAAGGAAGCTGTGGAGGAACTCAGAAGACGGAATATCAAGATTGGTTCCACTACCGGCTATACAGACGCCATGATGGAAATTGTGGTTCCGAAGGCTGCAGAGAACGGTTACGTGCCGGATTTCTGGATCTCTCCCAACAGCGTAGGCAACCTGGGGCGTCCCTATCCCTACATGATATTTGAAAATATGAAGCAGCTGAAGCTGTCAGACGTCCATCACGTAATCAAGGTGGGTGATACGGTTTCAGATGTGAAGGAAGGAGTCTGCGCAGGGGTAATTTCAGTAGGCGTACTGGAGGGAAGCTCTGAGCTGGGATATTCCCAGGAGGAGTACAGTTCTTTAACAGAGGAAGAAAGGGAAAACGCCAAAAGACAGGCTGGAGAGAAATTTATGGAAGCCGGGGCAGATTATGTGATCGAACATCTGGGACAGCTGACAGACCTGATTGACAGGCTGGAAGCTTAAAAGAGAGCTGGCAGAAAGTAAAAGAATTTAAAATTTTTCTGTAATTTTAGTATCCTTATCCGTGATTTAATGGTAGAATAGTAAAATGAACAGGAGGTGCTGCATATGAAAATGATCATTGCAATTATCGGAAGCGAAGACGCAGACGATTTAGTGTACGAATTGAACCAGAATTCTTTTTTTGTTACAAAGCTCTCCACCATGGGTGGTTTTCTGAAAAAGAAAAGCACAACGCTTATGCTGGGTGTCGATGATGCCAGAGTGAGCGAGGCCATCTCTATTATCAAGAAGATGTCCGGACAGAGAGAGCAGTTAGTCTATACCCCGCCGACCATGGCAGGAAACTGCTGTCCAACTGTGAATATGACTGTTCCCATGAATATGAAGGTGGGAGGTTCTACAGTCTTTGTTTTAGATGTGGAGAATTTCCAGAAATTTTAAAAACTCAAAATCAAGAATTTAACACAATGGAGCCGCTGCTCTGGGATGAAATTTCCAGGACAGCGGCTTATTTATTGCCTGAAGGCCAGTCTGTCCAGCCTGACAATTATAGAAAATATCAATATATGGATAATATTATTAAAAAAAACAATTCGTTTTTTACGTCTGTTTTTGGCATAATTGATTCGCATAAACTAAAAAAGGGGTAAATAATGTGATTGAAATAAACCATGTAAATCAATCGTTTAAAAATACACATATTTTAAAGGATATAGATCTGACGATTTTGGATGGTGAGGTATTTGGCCTGGTAGGGCCCAGCGGAGTCGGAAAATCGACGCTTCTGAACTGTCTGGCTGGGCTGGAAGCATATCAGTCAGGAAGTATCTGCATAGACGGTGTTAAACTGGAAACTCTGAATGAACTGGAGATGAGACAGTTCAGAAGAAACATCGGCATGATTTTCCAGAATTTTTCTCTGATTGGACGGAAAGATGTATTCCGCAATATTGCACTTCCCATGGAGTGCTGGAATTACTCAAAGGCAGAGATTAAAAGCCGGGTAGAGGAATTGGCAGAGCTGACAGGGATACAGGACAAGTTAAAAAGCCGCCCCAGTGAACTGAGCGGGGGACAGAAGCAGAGGGTGGCAATCGCCAGGGCTCTGTCGATGAATCCGCACTATCTTTTTTGCGATGAGTGTACGTCAGCCCTGGATCCTAAGTCCACTGCTGCGATTCTGGCGCTTTTAAAGGATCTGCAGAGGAAGTTCAGCATAACGATTATTGTGGTAACCCATGAAATGTCAGTAGTTCAGAGTATTTGCAGCCGTATGGCAATTCTGGATGGAGGGCAGGTATCTCTGTCAGGAAATGTACAGGAAATATTTGAAAAGAAGCCGGAACAGCTTAAAAAACTAATAGGCATAGATGACAGAAAAATTTCTATTACCATGGATATAGAAGAATTTGCAAAAATTAAGAAATATTTAGATCATGATCAGGCAGAATACAAGGTGACGGAGGGGATGTAGATGTTAGAATTAATTCAGATGGTGGAAAAATCGAATTTAATACGATATCTTCCCACTGTAATTCTTCCGGCTATCGGAGATACGCTGCAGATGGTATTTATATCGGCAGTGCTGTCTATTATCTTAGGAATTCTGCTGGGAATCATCCTGGTAATGACAGCAGAAAACGGACTTTCTCCCCATCCAGTATTTCACAGTATTCTGGGAAAAGTTACAGATATAGTCCGCTCTTTCCCGATGATGATTCTGATTGTAGCGATTGCACCCATTACCAGATTTTTTATTGGAACTACCATTGGGGTAAATGCAGCGATTTTTGCCATTACCCTTGGAAGCACACCCTTTGCCACCCGAATGACAGAAAATGCTTTCAATACAGTGGATCCGCAGCTGATCAAAATGGCACGTTCCATTGGAGCCTCCAAGCTGCAGATAGTGTTTAAGGTTATGCTGGTGGAGGCGCTGCCAGCCCTGATTTCCAATTTTACAATTATGATCATCAATATGCTAAACACATCTGCAATGGCGGGCGCCGTAGGAGCGGGAGGACTGGGCGCTGTGGCTCTGTCCTACGGATATCAGCGTTTTGACTATATGATCATGTATTTTATTGTTGTCATTTTGATAGTTCTTGTTATGCTGGTTCAGGGAATCGGAAACAAGCTGTATAAATTAACAAAGTAATGATAAAACAGGAGGAAAAGAGATGAAAAAGAAGGTACTTGGCGTACTGGCTGCTGCTGTTATGGCAGGCATGATGACTGCCGGATGTGCAGGAAAAGCTCCGGAAACGAATAAGGAAACGGAGACAGAGACCGTAAAGGGAGGAGAGGAGAAAGCAGCAGAGGAAAACACAGACGAAGATAAAGTGATAAAAATTGCAGGTACAGCGTCTGTATCCCAGGTGTTTTATGAGGCGTTTAAGGATAAATATGAGGCTCAGGGATATAAAACAGAGTTTATCCCCTTTGACGCCAATCCGGTCTGCCTGGAGGCCTGCGCCAGCGGTGAAGTGGATGTATCCTTAGGGCAGCAGAAAAAGTTTATGGAAAACTTTAACAAAAATAATGGCGCTGATCTGGCAATGGTAAAGCCATACGGACTTTATACAGGAATCGGTTTATATTCGAATGAATATACTTCTGTGGAGGAGATACCGGATGGTTCACAGATCGCAGTTATGAATGATGCGTCAAATGAGGATGTAGCTCTCAGAATTTTAGAAAATGCAGGCCTGATTAAGATTGCAGAAGATATTGAACTGGCAACGGCTGCAGATATTGTAGAAAATCCTAAAAATCTCAAAATCATAGAAATGGAGCAGGCTCAGACTGTTACTGCGCTGGAAGATATGGCTGCGGCCTGCTGCTGGTTTACTCATATGGCTTCCGTGGGAAAGGATCCATCCTCTTATCTTGTGAGGGACGACGTGATGATCAACTACCCAATGGGAGTGTTTGTAAAAAGTGAAAATGCAGAATCTGACTGGGCAGTGGCAATGGCTGAATGCTTCAGAGATCTGGAGGTACAGGAGAAGATAGAGGAGACTTTTCCGGAAGTATTTGAATTTTATACCAGTGATGATCAGGTTGCAGAATAATGGATAATAAGTGGTTTGATTGTATAAATAAATTATACTGCTCTTTAGATTTAAACAGAAGAGCAGTAGGAGTGACATTTTTAAAGACAAAATCAGAATACGATGAAGCAGAGGGGCTTGTACTGAAAAAACCGATTAATTACTGTCAGATGGTTGCATCTGCAGCAAGAGGACACTCCATAAAAGCAATGGCAGAGGATTTTTTATGCCAAAGCGGAGTGCAGGTATTTGGACTGGGTCCTTTAAATCCCCGCAACAGCAGGGGGGAAAACTGGGCAAGACTGGGGCTTTATAAGGATGCGGAGCTGTCCAGGAAAGTGAGAGAAGGGCTTGTGTATCTGCCGCTGGAATATTTTGGAGTAATGGTAGGGCCTGTGGAGAAACTTAACAGCTTCCCGGATGTAGTTCTTATTATATCAACCCCCTACAATTCCATGAGACTGGTGCAGGGGTATGCGTATTCGTATGGAATGCCCAAATCCGTGAATCTGATTGGAAATCAGGCAGTCTGCCTGGAGTGTACAGCCCGTCCCTACGCAGTAAAGGACATGAATATTTCCCTTTTGTGTATCGGCACAAGACACAGGGCAGGCTGGAAGGATGAAGAAATGGCAGTGGGAATTCCAGGAGAGCAGTTTGCAGACGTAGTGACAGGCCTGATGCAGACCCTGAATCAGATGGAAAACGACGAAAACAAGAAAAAGATAGACGCAAAACTGAAAGAGAAAAAGATACCGTTTGAGATACGGTATGGGTACAATTACTATATGGACTGCTAAGGCGGAGCGGCTAAACATTCTTATTTCGCCTGTCTGCTGTGGAATATAGGATATTTTATCTTAAAAAGGCGGCCCAGACGGCCGCCTTAATTGTATCATCTTCGGTTTTGTGTGATATTTGCCCGTCAAATAAAAGGGCACAAAAATAAGCTGCTGACGGGAATCGAACCCGTGACCTCCGCACTACCAATGCGACGCTCTACCGACTGAGCTACAACAGCATCTGGCTCCTTGAGCCGAAATAAATAATATCATATATCCGGAAAACTGTCAATTCATTTTTACTATTTTCTGTAAGAAATTCCTCTGATTTTTGCGAAATATTTCCTGCCCTGTAAATCATCTTGCAGATCCATACACATCTGATATAATAGCGTCAGATATTATATTAACTGTGATTAGACGTAAGGCTATTGCGCAGGATGGAGGAAATAAAGAGATGATAGGATCCAATATAAAAAATATTGTATTTGATATGGGCCGCGTACTGCTGGATTATGATCCGGCTCTTGTGGCCAGACATGCAGGGGCTTCTGAGGAGGAGACGGCTCTGATAAAAAAGTATCTGTTTGGCTCTGAGGAGTGGATTTTGCTGGATAAAGGAACGATTACAGAGGAGGAGGCCATAAGAAAGGTTCAGGACAGGCTTCCGAATGAGAGATTGAGAAAGCTGGCAAGGGAGTGTTTAAACAGCTGGCACGAATACAATATCAGCCCCAAACCGGGGATGGATTCAGTTGTCAGGGATTTAAAAGCCAGAGGATACAGAATGTATATCTGCTCCAACGCCTCCCTCCGGTTCCGGGTATTTCAGAATGAAATTCCTGGTTTTTCCCTTATGGAGGGGGCGCTTGTATCGGCAGAGGAAAAGCTTCTCAAACCGGATCCTGCCATTTACAGGCGATTGTTTGAGAAGTTTCAGATCCGCCCGGAAGAGTCGTTTTTCATCGATGATCTCCAGGAAAATATTGATGGAGCCAGAGCCTGCAGAATGGACGGATACTGTTTTGCAGATGGAGATGTGGCAAAGCTCAGAAAAGAGCTTGGTATTTAACCGTTTAAGAGAGTCTCTGTGCGGAGACGCCGGAATTTTGCAGGCAGCCTCTAGTGCTGCTTAAACTCAACAGGCAGCAGCCGTGCCTGCAGAAGCAGGACATCCTCAGGATCGTGGGTGGAAAAGAGAAGAGGCCTTCCTTTCTGCCAGGTTTCGATAAACAGGATGGCCTGTTTTTTTGTGGCTTCGTCAAGGCCTGTAAAGGGTTCGTCTAAAATCAGAACCTCAGAGGAGGAAAGAAGAGCGCGGGCCAGGGCGCAGCGGCGCTTCATTCCTCCGCTCAAAGTCGAGACAGGCCGTGTCAGAGATTCCTTAGGAAGCAGGGAGGAGAGAGTGGAGTGCAGTTCCTTTCTGATTTCAGATTTAGGAAAAGGAGGCAGCACAAGGCGCAGGTTTTCGACAGGAGAGAGGGTCTCTATGAGACGGTTTTCCTGAAAAACAGCTCCGGCAGAAGGGATGTGGATTTCTCCCTGTTCAGGGGATTCCAGTCCCAGCAGCAGGCGGAACAGGGTAGTTTTTCCCGCTCCGGAGGGGGCCATGAGAGCGCAGCGCTCTCCTGGATGTACTGTGATAGAAAGGTCTGAAAATACGGAGCGTTCCCCATAGGATCTGGACAGATGCCTGGCCCAGACTGTCTGGGGGTGTAAGGAGCCAGTCAGAGAACTCAGCCAGTCAGAAGAAACAGAAGGGCTGAGAGAGGGTTTTCTGCCTGTGCTTTCCATTTCTGCTGCCGGGTGATGGAGCCTCTTATCTGCCATCCGGAGAAGATACAGAAAGCTGTGTTCCAGAATCCAGGACATAAATAGAATGACAGCAGTCCAGGCAAACAGCTGATCCGTTTCCAGATAGATTTTGGCTGTGTAGAGCTGTTCTCCAATGGAGTGCTCTGGAACTCCGATGACTTCTGCTGCAATTCCGGACTTAATTCCCATTCCGATGGCAGAACGGCAGTTGGCTGCCAGGAATGGGAGCAGGGCGGGAAGGTAGACAGCATAAAGTTTCTTTACAAAGGGAATCCGGAATACCTGTGCCATTTCTAAAAGCTCAGGATCTGCGCCGGAGAGCCCGGAGAACGTCGATTCGTAAACCATGGGAAAGACTACCACAAAGGAAATAAAGATGGAAAGCCGTTCTGAACCGGCCCAGATAAGGGCTAAAATGACAAAGGAGACTACAGGAACCGATTTCATCAGCAGAACTGCAGGAGCCAGAAGCTCTCTGACAGGCCTGAAAAAATAGGCGGCAGCTCCAAAGACTGCCGCCAGGATAAAGGCTCCCAGAAAGCCCAGGCTGATCCGCAGGCAGGAGGAGAAAAAAATTCTCCAGAAGCCTGCAGAGAACAGCTGAGAAAAAAGCGCCTTTCCAGTCTCCAGCGGACTGGCCAGGATAATGGAATTCCCGATTATCAGGGATGCCCCATGCCAGAGAGCCAGCCAGAGGAGAATGGAGACTATCCGGCTGAGGGAGGGCATTTTCTGGCTTCCCTGTTCCAGTTTATCAGATTTCATTATTCAGCTCCATAGTAGAAATCATCTCCAGGGAGAGCGCCGCCTACTGACTTGGGATCCTGCTCAAACAGAACCTCCAGATAGTCGGAAAGGGCGTCCTTCATCTCATTTCCCTGGATAAATACAATACTGCAGGAAGGAAGGGCTTTTTTAGCAATCGGTTCCTTCTCGATAATTCCTGTTTCCACCACCAGGGCAGCTGTAGCGTCAGGATCTTCCAGGGCCAGCTTGGCCGAGGCTTCATGCTGCTTTAAAAATTCCTCTACTGCGTCAGGATGTTCCTCTAAAAAGTCATTTCTTACGACTGTGACGCCTGTCACCAGACGGCTCCTGTCCTCAGTCTGAATCTTATCCCACTCTTCCGTCAGGTCAAACACAGTCTGAAGCGCCTCGTTCTGGCTCATGGCAGCTGTGGCAAAAGGCTGTGGAAGAAGTCCCACTGCCTCAGGATTTTCTTTTAAGACAGCAGCTACCTCAGCGGCCTCTGATTTATATTCCAGTGTAACATCCTCCGGGGCAAAGCCGTCTGAGGCAGCCCGCTGTTTCAGCAGATATTGAAACACATAGTCTGGCGTAGTGCCTTTTCCTGTCAGATAGACGGTTTTTCCTGCCAAATCTGCCCAGGAGGAGATGGAACTGTCTCCGGAGATAACGGAGAGAACTCCCAGGGTGTTGATATCAATAACAGATACCTGTCCCTCTGTCTTCTGATAGAGCACGCTGGCTACATTGGCAGGAATCAGGGCAATATCCAGCTTTTCAGATACTACGGAAGCCAGCAGCTCGTCGGCGGCCGCCGCCATAGTGAATTCATAGCTGCCCTCGTCCTTATCCTCCTCCATCATATGTACCAGGCCGATAGAGGTAGGCCCTTTTAAGGAACCGACTCTCACAGGAGTTTCCTGCGTCTCAGCAGCCTTTTCTGTTTCGGGTGTTTCTGACGGGGCTGCTGAACAGCCAATTAAGGAAGCCGCCAAAGCGAGAGCTAAGGCGGCGGATTTGAATTTTTTCATGATAATTACCTCCTTTATCCCCGTAAGTATACAGGAAAATCAGGAAAATATCAATTGCGAAACAGCCGGATCATCTCTTTTTCGTTGAGATAACGCAGCAGAGATAAACCGATGGGGAATCCAAACAGGCCAATGACTCCAAACAGCTGTGTTCCCACAAACATGCTGGATAAAGTGACAATGGGATGAAGGCCGATCTGGGCTCCCACAATCTTTGGTTCCAGAATATTTCTCACTACTGTCACAAACAGATAGACGGCTAAAAGGGCAAAGGCCAGGGAGAAATTTCCTGTAACAGCTTCCAGAATCATCCATGGTATCATAATTCCGCCTGTACCAAGGACAGGGAGAATGTCAAAGATGGAAATTAAAAAGGCAACGGGGAGAGAGTGCTCTACACCGATCACAGTCAGTCCGATGGACAGCTCCGCAAAAGTGATACTCATAATCAGGGCATAGGAACGGATACATACGAGAAGCGTACCCACTACATATTCCTTGATGAGCAGAAATACCTCCCTCTGCTTATCAGAAAGCTGCTTCAGGCAGAAGCCGGTCAGGGTTTCGTAGTCAGCGGCAATGAAGAAGGTGGAGATAATCAGCAGCAGAAGACTGATAAAAAGGCCTGGAAGGGAGGATGCTGCGCCGGAGACCCAGCCCATGGCAACACCGGACAGACCTGTTACAAGCTGTCCAAGAGATGTAGAAAACTGGAGTACCAGCTCCTCCAGGCCTGCCAGAAGGGAGGGATCCATCTGAAGGAAAGATGCCTCAATTCCTTTATAGACACTGTCCAGCACAGGTTCTACATGTAAGGTGTAGAGATCCGGAAGCCGGAAGAAAAATGCCCTGACTGCCGAGAAGGCCTTAATACCTGTCAGAAAGAACAGAAGGCCGGCAGTACAGTAAAATAAAAGCACTGTTAAAATTGCGGCAGCTTTCCGGCTGAGAGGAAGCCTCTCAGCCAGAAACAGCACGGGTTTTCTTAGAATGCAGGCGATGATAAAGCCTGCGGCAAAGGGGGCTACCATAGGCAGGCCATATTTCAGCAGAACAAAGACCAGCATAAAGATAATGCCAAAATATAAAAAATTGATGATAAACTGTCTGCGTTTCTGGATTTCCATAAAAAGCCGTTTTAAACCTTTCTGTGTGCCTCCCTATTCTGGTGAGGAGAGAGCCAGCTCCTGGCCGATATTTAAAATATGATCACCGATACGCTCGAAATCAGTCAGCATCTCTGAATAGAGAATGCAGGCCTCGCCAGAACAAATTCCTTTCTGCATCCGCTTAAACTGATTCTGGCGGAACATAAGAGTCAGATCGTCAATTTTCTGCTCCAGAGCGGCTGCCTCGGAGAGGGAGGACACATCCATTTCTTCCATGGGGAGAAGGAGTTTCATAGCTGCGGAGCAGACGTCCTTCATCTGGGCAATTTCTGCCCTTGCCTGATCGGAAAAGGCGATTTTCTTTTCTTCAATCCGTTTTGTGTACTCGCAGATGTTCATGGCATGGTCTCCGATCCGCTCCAGATTTCCGGAAATTTTAAAGAAAGCGCTGATCAGAGAGGAGTCTTTTTCGTTTGCCTC
>CAUCIO010000054.1 GCA_958442925.1 uncultured Clostridium sp.
AAGCAAAAAACGAATCACAGATCCAGTGCCCGCCCCCGGACGGAGGCAGCCTATCTTCCGGACGAGGTGATCCGGTTTTTGGAAGGATACCAGGAAGGCGGGCTGGTGACAGTTCTGTTTTCCGGTGACACAGGCTTTTACAGCGGTACGAAAAAGCTGGTCAGGGAGCTGAGACAGAGAAAGATTCCATTTCAGATTCTTCCCGGCATATCCTCTGCAGCCTATCTGGCAGCGCGGCTTGAAATTTCCTGGGAGAATGCAGAATTTCTCACAGCCCATGGCCGGGAACTGGATCTGGGGAAGCTGGTAAGACAGCTTCAGACAGAACAGACTCCCCGGTGGGTGTTTATCCTGCTGGCGGGAAAAGAAGGCGCGGGAGAGCTGTGTTGTAAGCTGACAGAGCTTGGGTGCGGAGAACTTCAGGCAGCAGTGGGAGAACGCCTTTCCTATGCAGATGAGAAGATACACCGGGGAACTGTGAAAGAAATGGCAGAAATTGTGACGGAGAGCCTGGCGATTCTGGCCGTGCAGACAGGAGCGCAGGAACTTTTGTCAGAGAGACTTTAGAAGAATAACAACAGGAGAAGGTAAGCCTATGCGGGATGAATGGTTTATACGGGGAAATGTCCCCATGACAAAAAGCGAGGTGCGGGCTGTGTCCCTGTCAAAGCTTGAGCTGACACCGGAATCGGTGCTGGTGGATATCGGAGCCGGAACAGGTTCCGTTTCTGTGGAAGCGGCTCTGTCCTGGGGAGTAAAGTCCGTGTGGGCGATTGAAAAGAATCAGGAGGCCATTGATCTTTTGAAGCAGAATACAGCCCGCGCGGAAGAGGCTGGTTCCGGGACGATTCACCTGTTAGAAGGGGAGGCTCTGGCTCTGTTAACGGATCCGCAGATTCGGGAGCAGTTCCAGACAGAACACAGGCTGACACACGCTTTTTTAGGAGGCACTTCAGGGAATATGAAGCAGATTCTGGAGGCACTTTTAAGCCTGAACCCCCAGATGTGTATTGTGATCAATGTAATAGCCCTGGAATCAGTAGCTGCTGCCATGGCTGCCCTGAAAGAGCTCTCTATTGAGGCAGAGATCGTCTCTGTTCAGACAGCCAGAGCTAAAAAGGCGGGAAGCTATCACCTGATGCAGGGGCAGAATCCAGTGTATATTATCAGCTTCGGCGGACAGGAGGAGCTTTTATGAAATCCATTCTTTTTGCAGCTCCCAGAAGCGGAAGCGGAAAAACCTTAATTACCTGCGGCTTCTTAGAGGCTGTAAAACGCAGGGGAATCCGGCCAGCTGCCTTTAAATGCGGGCCGGATTATATTGATCCCATGTTTCACCAATATGTGCTGGGAATCCCCGGAGGAAATCTGGACAGTTTCTTTTTAAATCCTGATGAGGTAAGGCAGCTGTCTGCCTCACGTATGCGGGAAACAAAAGCAGATCTGGCTGTAATAGAAGGCGTAATGGGCTACTATGATGGGATCGGGGCAGTGTCAAAACAGGCCAGCTCCTGGGACATTTCAGTGATTACAGGAACGCCGTCTGTCTTGATTCTGGACTGTAAAGGGGCCAGCGTCTCCTTAGCTGCCCAGGTAAAGGGATTTGCAGAATTTGTGGATAACAGCAATATCCGCGGCGTTATTTTAAATCGGTTATCCCCGATGCTGTATGAGCGGCTGAAGCCGGTGATTGAGGAGACAGGGATCCCCGTGTTTGGATATCTTCCAGAGATTAAGGAGTGCAGTCTGGAAAGCCGCCATCTGGGTCTTTTCCTCCCAGGGGAAATTAAGAATCTTCAGAGTAAAATTGAAAGACTGGCAGAGGAAATGGAAAAAAGCCTGGATATAGACGGACTGCTTCGGCTGGCTGAAGAGGGTGAAGCAGAAAAAAGCCACGGCATCGTTTCCTGTTCAGAGAAGGCTGAAGAAGACAGCGGGATGGAGATTGAACATGTCCGAAAGACAGTGATAGCGGTAGCCAGGGACGAGGCCTTCTGCTTTTATTATCAGGAGAATTTAAGCCTGATGGAGCGCCTGGGGGCAGAGCTTGTCTATTTCAGCCCTCTCAGGGATGCCTCTCTTCCGGAGGCGGACGGATATCTGTTTGGAGGCGGCTATCCGGAAAATTTTGCCGCAGAACTATCTGGGAATCCGTTTATGCTGACTTCTGTCAGAGAAGCGTATAAACGAAAGATTCCGATTCTGGCAGAGTGCGGCGGCTTTCTCTATCTGCACCGGGAACTGGAAGGAGCTGACGGCCAGAGGTATCCCATGGCGGGTATTATAGATGGAGAAGGTTTTCGTACGGATCACCTGTCACGGTTTGGATACCTTACCCTGACAGGGCCTGAGGGACAAAAGATACGGGGCCATGAATTCCATTACTGGGATACCAGTCTTTCAGGAGGCAGCTGGACAGCTGTAAAACCCATGTCAGACAGAAGCTGGAGCTGTATGGTAGATAAAGAAGGTCTGTTTGCCGGTTTCCCCCATCTTTATTATCCGTCTAATGAAGAGTGGCTGAAAAAGTGGCTGGAAAAAGCACAGGGAAAACGCGGGAGATGGAAGGAACAGACAGAAGAAGGAAGGCAGCAGAGATGAAACAGGATGGAATTGTCAGGGAAGCAAGTGAATCAGGGAGAAAACAGCTGTCAGAGCTTTTAGCTCTTGTAACAGAGCCGGATTCAGCTGCCTGTGAAGCGGCGTGGAAGAGATGGGACAGCGTGGCCAAGCCATTAAGAAGCCTGGGAGTTCTGGAGGAGGCCGTGGTACAGGCAGCCGGTATTTATGGAACTACCCAGGTAGATTTCGGGAAAAAAGCAGTTGTGATCATGTGCGCTGACAATGGCATTGTAGAGGAAGGAATCAGTCAGACTGGAACAGAAGTAACAGCCATTGTGACAAGAAATTTTACTTATGGAGAGAGCTGTGTCTGTCTGATGGCAGATGAGGCAGGGGCAGATGTATTTCCGGTAGATATTGGCGTGGCAGAGGCGCTTTCGGATACAGGAAAAAAGCATCCCCTTCTGGAACGGAATATCAGGAGAGGAACCAGAAACTTCCTGAAAGAGCCGGCTCTTACAGAGGAAGAGGTGGTTTCTGCTGTGAGGACAGGCATAGATCTGGTTGGAAGCCTGAAAAAACAGGGCTACGGCCTGATTGCAACCGGTGAAATGGGAATCGGAAATACGACAACCAGCAGCGCGGCAGCAGCGGCAGCCCTCAAAGTGGATCCATATGTGGTGACTGGAAGGGGAGCCGGACTGGACAGTCCGGGACTTCTCAGGAAAATTTCTGTGATTCGTCAAGGGCTGAAGCTGCACCAGCCAGATCCGGAGGATGGAATTGACATTCTTTCAAAGGTAGGAGGGCTTGACCTGGCAGGGCTGGCAGGCGTTTTTTTAGGGGGGGCGGTACACCGAATCCCGGTGATTATTGACGGATTTATTTCCGGGACTGCAGCTTTGATGGCTCAGAAAATCTGTCCGGCTTCTGCCGGATATATGATTGCCTCCCATGTTTCATCTGAGCCTGCAGGAAAACTTCTGCTGGAAGCTCTTCACAAGAAGGCGGCTGTCTCAGCTGGACTCTGCCTGGGAGAGGGAACGGGAGCTGTGGCTTTCATGCCTCTGCTGGATATGGCCCTCAGGATTTACAGGGAAATGAGTACCTTCTGTGACATAAAGATAGAGGATTACAAACCCCTCACTTAAAAATCGGGACAGGAAAGGCGGTCTTTTATGATAGCAGTGGTGACAGGGGGAAGCGGAAGCGGAAAATCAGAATATGCAGAAGCGCTGGCCCAGAAGCTGGAACCGGGAAAGAAGCTTTACATCGCTACTATGAAGGTATGGGATCAGGAGGGAGAGGAGAGAGTGAAACGCCACCGGCTGATGAGGGAAAAAAAGCAGTTTGAAACAGCAGAAGTTCCCGAAAGGCTGGAGGAATTTTCACTTCCTCCCTTTTTCCAGACAGGTGAAGCTACTGTTCTGCTGGAATGTATGTCCAATCTGGTCTGCAATGAATTTTACAGGCAGGAGGAGGGAGCAGACGAAAGGCTGAAAGAGGGAATTCTTCATTTGGCAGCTCAGTGCCGTTCCCTGATCATAGTGACAAATGAGGTTTCTGCAGACGGAAGATATTACGGAGAGGAAACAGAGCGTTACCGAAGACTTTTGGGAAAGCTGAATCACTTTCTGGGGGAGCTGGCAGACCTGGGGGCAGAGGTGGTTTATGGCATTCCCGTAGAGTGGAAGCGCAGAGAAGACAGCTAAGATATCAGAAAACAGAAAAGAAGGAAGAATGATGAACAGTTATCAGGAAGAAGAGAAAACGGAGTCTATGGCAAAGACTCTTCTGGGAAGCTTTGTAATTGCCTGGTCCATGTATTCCAGAATTCCCATGCCTCAGATTCAGTGGACCAGAGAGCGGATGAAATATGCCATGTGCTTTTTTCCGCTGATTGGAACCGTGACAGGGGCTGCAACAGCTGCCTTTTTCTTTTTGGCCTCCAGTCTGGGAGCCGGTCCACTTTTTATTGCTTTGATAGGAACTGCCCTTCCTCTGGTGATTACAGGAGGAATCCATATGGATGGTTTTCTGGATACCACGGATGCCAGGCGTTCCTTTCTGCCGCGGGAACGAAAGCTTGAGATTTTAAAGGATCCCCATGCAGGAGCGTTTGCCATGATCGGCTGCTGTGCCTATCTGATCCTTTACTGCGCGCTGTTTTCTGAATTGACGCTCAAAAGCTGCCTGCTGTTTTCAGGCGCATTTATGACAGAGCGGGCTCTCAGCGCCCTGTCTGTGGTGACCTTTCCTATGGCCAAAGAGGATGGACTGGCGGCCTCCTTTTCCCAGGCAGCCTTAAAAAAACGGGTCCGCCTGACAGAGGGGGCGTATCTGCTTATCTGCAGCGTCTTTTTCCTGGCAGCAGGAAGACTTCTGTTTCACAGTGCCTTGCCGGGAATTTTGTGCATAGGAACGGCAGGCTTTATTTTTGTCTGGTATTACCGGATGTCAAAACGGGAATTCGGCGGAATCACGGGAGATCTGGCAGGGTATTTCCTGCAGCTGTGCGAACTGGCTCTCCTGGGGGCAGCCGTACTGTGTGGATGGATCTGGCAGTAAAGGAGAAAATTATGATTTTTATTATCGGAGGAAGCTATCAGGGAAAAACAGAGCAGGCACTTAAAAGGCTGGGAGAGGACAGAGAACGCTGTTCTGTCTATGATGGAAGAAAAGGCCAGACAGGTAAACAGTCAGCAGAGGAACTGAAACAGATGATTCAGGACATAGCAGATGCCAGGGCTGTGCTCCATCTGGAGCAGATAGTCAGAAAACTGATGGAGCAGGAAGAATTAGTTCCTGAGTGGGAGAAAATGCTTTTGCAGGCCTGTGAAGATAGAGAAAGGCAGGAAAAGATCATTACGGCGGATGAGATTGGATATGGGATTGTGCCGCTTCAGGCCTTTGAGAGAAGGTACAGGGAGACGGAAGGGAGACTTTGCCAGAAGCTTGCAGCCAGGGCCAGACAGGTATTTCGAATCGTCTGCGGAATCGAAACGCAGATTAAGTAGGCGGAAAGGATGAACGGAATGAAGATATATTTTGCAGCGGCAGCAGCCGGATTTTGTCTGGATCTGCTGTTTGGAGATCCCTATTGCCTTCCTCATCCAGTGCGCTGGCTGGGAACCCTGATCGGAAAGTCAGAGAGGTGGATTCGGAAAAGATTTCCGAAAACAGCAGGAGGAGAACTGGCGGGAGGCGGGGTTCTGGTTCTGTGGATTCTCTTTGCAGCCGGAGGATGCTCCTGGCTCTTTCTGCATCTGGCAGGAAAACTTGGGACGATTCCCTGGTTTCTGACGGCTTCTGTCATGAATTATTATCTTCTGGCAGCCAGATCCCTGTACAGCGAAAGCATGAAGGTTTACAGGCCTCTTACGGAGGGAAAGACAGAAGAAGCCCGCCGGGCGGTATCCATGATCGTAGGGCGGGATACAGAGAGACTGGATGAAGAGGGGATTACAAAGGCAGCAGTGGAAACTGTGGCAGAAAATACGTCAGACGGCGTCATAGCCCCGCTTTTATATCTGTTGATAGGAGGGCCGGTACTGGGATGGATGTATAAGGCAGTCAATACCATGGATTCCATGGTGGGATACAAAAATGAAGCTTACCTGCATTTTGGCCGTGCGGCAGCGAGACTTGACGATCTGGCTAATCTGATCCCTGCCAGGCTGTCTGCCCTTCTGATGATTGCCGCCTCGTTTCTACTGGGATTTGACGGATCAGGAGCAGTGAAAATCTGGCTTCGCGACCGGTATAACCATAAAAGTCCCAATTCAGCCCAGACAGAGGCAGTCTGCGCCGGTGCGCTGGGCATCCAGCTGGCGGGAGATGCCTGGTATTTTGGGACTCTCTGTAAAAAGCCTTTTATTGGAGATAAATTGAGAAAGACAGAGTATCAGGATATTCCCAGGGCAGGCAGGCTCATGTATGGAACTACGGTTTTGATGTTCGCTCTGTGGGGGCTGATGCTGGCTGTTGGTTTCTGGCTGAAAACAACTGGCTTTTAAATTATCTGTCAAGTGTATATAGTATATTAAAAAGAAAAAGTGTCGCTTAACTGTATATTAAGCGACACTTTTTTTATATGAAATCCAATTCTTTATAAGTCTATCATCATTTTGTCAGTTCCTGTAGATTATAACATCCTTTACTGGGAGAGTCAATTGGCAGAAACAAGACTGTTTCCCATTTATTTCTAATATTTTCTTATTATTCTATTAATTTTTCCTGGAAATCAAAAAAATTTAATCAAAAGAAGGTTTTCCTTTTCAACCTCGGTTTTTCACAGAAGAAAAAAGTGTCGCTTAATATACAGTTAAGCGACACAAATCAAAAAGGAGGGCCAAATGGGCTGGTATGTCATACAGTGCAGGCCGGGAGAGGAGGAGCGCCTTATCAGCTCCTGCAAAAGCCGTATTTCCCCAGATGCCCTGCAGGAAGCTTTTTTCTTTCGCAGTGAACGCCTCTGGAGAGCAGGGGGAGGAAACTGGAAACGGATTATAAAACCGATGTTTCCTGGATACGTTTTTCTGCAGAGTGGCCGGCCAGAGCTTCTGTTTCAGGAACTGACCCCATACAGGGAGTTTTTGAAGGTGATGGAAGAACCGGGATATCTGATTTCGCTTTACGAGGAAGAGGAGAAAAACCTTCGCAGTCTCTGCGGAGAGAACCATCTGCTGTCTCTGTCCTATGGGTATCGGGAAAATGGAAAAAACTTTATTCTGGAAGGCCCTTTAAAGGGGCGGGAGGAACGGATTCTTCAGGCTGACTGGCACAGGAGATATGCCAGAGTGGAGCTTCCCATTGCCAGACGAAAAACCGTAGTCTGGGCAGGGCTGGGACTGCCGGGAGACAGGGATCACGCCTGTCTGGAATTTTAAAATACAGAAAAAGGAAGGGATATCGTGGCAGATTTATATGAGGAAAAAGCGGTGAAATGGGAGAAGAACCAGTCTGCAGAAGAAAAGCAGTGGGAAACCTGTGTCTGCTGCGGAAAGAAAACGCAGGTACTTAAAAGTGAACCAATCAGCCGCAGAAAGTTTTATATAGAAGGAGGAGGGCAGCTTTGCCGTGACTGCTACTATGAGCTTTATGGACCTAACCGGTAATAATTATTCTGTTCTGATGTCTGTGTACGGAAAGGAACAGGCTGGCTGGTTTCAAAAAGCAGCAGAGAGCATGATGTCACAAACCGCTTTGCCGTCTGAGTTTGTGCTGGTCTGTGACGGGCCTTTGACGAAGGAACTGGATGCAGTGATCGAATACCTGGATGCCAGATACCAGGGAATTTTAAAGGTTTTGAGGCTGAAGGAAAATAAAGGCTTGGGAGAGGCGCTGAGGCAGGGTGTGCTGCTTTGCAGCCATGAACTGATTGCCAGAATGGACAGTGATGATATTGCCTGTCCAAAACGATGTGAAAAGCAGCTGGAGCTGTTTCATAACAACAGAAATCTGGCTTTCTGCAGCGGAACCATTGCAGAATTTTCAGATGAAAGAGAGCTTTATACATCAGCTAAAACAGGGATGCGAAAAAGGCAGCTGCCCTGCAGCCACAGGGAAATCGAGACATTCGCTAAAAGGCGGAATCCTATGAACCATATGGCTGTCATGTTTAGAAAAAGCGCTGTGCTGAAGACGGGAAATTATCGGAGCATAGAAGGGGCCGAAGATTATGATCTGTGGGCCAGAATGCTGATGCAGGGCTTTCAGGCAGCAAATCTTCCTGATGTGCTGGTATGGGCCAGGAGCGGAAATGGGATGGCGCTGCGCCGGGGAGGACTCCGGTATACAGCCAGGATTCTGCGTTTTCAGACAGAGCTGTTAAAAATGGGGTTTCTAAATCCATTTCAATATATGTTTAACTGCTGTGTGAGAGCGCCGGTGTGTCTGATGCCAGGCAGGTTTCGGGCGGCTTTTTATCAGATATGCCTGCGCAGACAGAAGCAGGAAAGAATCAGGGGAGAGAGGATAGTAAAGTGAAGCAGTATGAACCATATAAGCGTTTAATCAGAATCGGTTCCGCCCTTTCCGTCATAGGGCTGGAGACAGCCATTTACTGGTATGTGTGGAACGGTTACTATAACAGGATTCTGGAATACCCTTTCTGGAGAAGGGGAAACTGGCTGGCGGTGGCGCTGTATGGATGTATTTTCGCCTTTTTTCTTCACACATATGGAGGACTTAAAATTGGATATCTGAAAACGGGAAATCTGATGTGCTCCCAGCTTCTGTCCCTGATTTTTGTCAATATCATTACGTATTTTCAGATTTCCCTGATTGATAAGAAATTTCACAGCATAAAAGCCATAGCAGTGATGACAGTCGTCCAGATTCTGGCTGCAGCCTTGTGGACCTGGCTGTTTCAGAGGATTTACAGACACCTGTTCCCGCCCAGAAGGCTGCTGCTTGTATCAGGAGACAGGCCTGCATTCCATTTGATGGAAAAGGTTCACTCCAGGAAGGACAAGTATTATCTGGCAGGTGCGATGCACATCAGAATGGGAATCAGAGCCATTATGGACGATGCAGAGCATTACGATGCAGTCATTATCGGAGACATACCGGCACAGAAGAGAAATGAACTGATGAAACAATGTTTCGAAAAGAACATTAGAACTTATACTGTACCGAAAATATCAGATATTCTGCTTCGAACCTCTTCTGAGCTGGATATCTTTGATTCTCCTCTGCTCCTGTCCAAAAATGAAGGACTGTCAGCAGGGCAGCGTCTGGTGAAGCGGGCAGTGGATCTGGCAGCATCAGGTATCGGACTGATTGTAACGGCGCCTTTTTTCCTGATAATTGCTGCAGCCATCAAGCTGACTGATGGGGGCCCCGTTTTTTACTGTCAGGAACGGCTGACAGTAAACAGACAGCCCTTTTATATCCGAAAATTCCGGACCATGGTTCAGGATGCTGAAAAAGCAGGAGGAGCACAGCTGGCCAGTGAAAATGACAACCGTATTCTGCCAGTTGGAAAATTTTTAAGGAGAACCAGACTGGATGAGCTGCCTCAGCTGATCAACATATGGAACGGTGAGATGTCCCTGGTAGGCCCCAGACCAGAGCGCCCGGAGCTGGCGGAGAAAATAGAAAAGGAAATTCCAGAGTTTTCCTACCGTCTGAAAGTCAAGGCGGGGCTGACCGGCTATGCCCAGATATATGGGAAATACAATACGACTCCGTACGATAAGCTGAAGCTGGATTTGACATATATCAGGAATTATTCCCTTTTTCTGGATTTGAAGCTGATTTTAATGACACCGAAAATCATGATGTTAAAGGAAAGTACAGAGGGAATTAAAAAAGAAGAACCAGAAGAACAGAGGAGGGCCTCATGGAAAAACTCCTGACAGTGGCAGTACCTGCCTACAATGCAGAAACATATTTAAAAACGAATCTGGACTCTCTCTGCCGGAACGCATTTCTGGAGAGAATAGAGGTGATTGTCATTGATGACGGATCTTCTGATCAGACGGGAGCCATAGCAGACGCCTATGCAGCGCAGTTCCCCGATACAGTTAAGGTGGTGCACAAGGAAAACGGGGGACATGGATCCGGTGTCAACACAGGGATGGATCTGGCGTCAGGCTATTATTTTAAAGTGGTAGATGCAGATGACTGGGTGGATGAGAACGCATTTTCTAATCTTCTGGATCACCTGGAAGTGCAGTGCAGAAATAAAAAATCGGGCAGTGATGCAGTAGTCAGCGGCTTCTACTGGGTATATGACGATGGAACCGGACAGATAGAAGGATTTAGACGGAAAGCAGAGATAAAACAGCCCTTTCATGGTGTGAAGTACGGCAAGCGATACCGCTTTGACGATGTGAGCAGCCGTATTTATATAAAAATGCACGGTCTGACCATTAAGACAGAACTCTTAAAAACACACAGAGACAGGATACGTCTGGACGAGCATTGCTATTATGTGGATGCAGAGTACATTCTGTATCCGATTCCGTATATTGAGACAGTCAGCTTTATTCCGGATTTTGTCTATCAATACCGTCTGGGGAGAGAAGGGCAGAGCGTAAGCCCTGAAAAAATGATGAAAAACCAGGAAAATTACGACCAGGTGCTCCGTTCTCTGCTTTGTTTTTATGAAAGCTGTCAGACAGGAGAGATTCTCTGCACCAGAGCGAAGCTGCGCTATATAGAGGGTATCATCGCCAGGATTGCAGCAGGGAGGGTAAAAATTATTCTCAGTTTTCCTGTATCTGCGGCAAATAAAAATCAGCTGAAGCAGTCGGAATGCAGGCTTAGGAAAACCTATCCGGGCATATACAGGGCAAACAGAAACTGGGGAGTCAGAGCGCTCAGGCTCAGCAGTTATGGCCTGTATGGACTGGCTTCCAGGATGGTGAGACGAAAAGCGGAGAGATAGAGACGAAAGAGTGTAAAAAATGAGGGAGAAGAAGATGCGCCTACAGAATATACGGCTTCCAGAGCCGGAAATCTGCAGCGAGGAAGCGCTGTATTACCACAGAGCCGGAAACTGGCTGCGGTTTGACGGTTATTTCAATCTTTTTTATATAGAAAAATGGAAAACTTATACAGCTCTTAACAGCCTGGAGCTGCATCTGCGGCTGCGAGGCTGTGAATCTGTCCGGCTGATGCATGATGAGACAGTACTTACAGAAGTGAATCTGGAAAACAGCAGGGCAGAAGAGGAAGCAGGAAAAGCAAAAGAATTCCGGGAATTCGTTCTTCAGGTTCCACTGGAGAAATTCCAGAAGGGAGTGTTCTGGTTGGCTGTAAAGGCTGATTCCCGGAATGGATGTAAGCTGCCAGAAGTTTCCGGGTGGTACGAGGGGGAGAGCGAACACTCCTGGCCGGTTCGCATTGCAGCGGTAGTCTGCACCTACAGAAGAGAATCCTACGTTCTGCGTAATTTAAAACAGGTGGTATCATTTCTGCAAAAACCGGAAAACCAGGCTTTACGGCTCTGCTACTGGCTGGTGGACAATGGAAGAACGCTTCTGGAACACGCTGAAATCCGAGAACTGGCGGAAATGTATCCGGATGTGATCCGCATCATACCGAACCAGAATACCGGCGGAGCCGGAGGCTTTACCCGGGGCATGATGGAGGCAATTCAGGAAAAAGAGGCTATGGGACTGACCCATGTGCTTTTGATGGATGATGACGCTGTCTTTGACCCAGAGCTGTTTGTGCGGGCGTATGGGTTTTTGAGGGGACGGAAGGAACAGTGGAAAAATATTGCACTGGGAGGAAGTCTCTGGAGAGAGGATGTCCCATACATTCAGCAGGCATCCGGAGAATGGTTCGGAAATTTTGCAGTGCAGAATGATTTTCCTCTTGCTGATCTGAGGGAAAAAGAAGTTTGCACAGCTTCGTATATGTGTGAGAGTGTACACCAGCATCCCGTTTACAGCGGCTGGTGGTGTTCCTGTATAAGTCTTGATGTGGTAACCCGTGACAATCTGCCGATTCCATTGTTTTTACATCATGACGATATTGAATATGGAATCCGGAATCAGGTTCATGGAATCGTTTTTCTGAATGGAATCGGAGTATGGCATAAGGGATTTGAACAGACTTTCCCTGGCGTAAATGTATATTACGATGTCAGAAATACACTGATTACGGTTGCATTGACAGAACCAAAGCGGAGAAGGACCGATATTTTGAAATGGATCTGGAAACGGATGACAGCTCTTTTAATTGAATTCCGTTACAGCGAAATGAAACTGGCGTATCAGGCATTTTATGATTTCTGCCGCGGACCGGAATGGCTGCATCAGGTTCATGCAGAAAAACTGAATCAATGGCTTCGGGGACAGATTCAGTTCGGAGGTGAAGAAGAACTGAAAACTAAACTTTCAGAATCTGAGTATAAAGAGGCAATGAAGCAGATAAAACAGTATCAGGATGCCTTTGGAATAGACTGTGTGAAAAAATATTACAGTCCGGAACGGAAAAAGGCAGGAATCATCAAATTACTGACATTTAACGGCTGGTTCCTTCCTGCCAGAAAGGAAATCACAGTGCTGTCTCCTATGGAATCTCCGTTTCAGGCGTTCCGATGCTCCCGGGCTGTTTTATTTGAACCGTTTACAGGAAAAATGAGAGTAGCTGAAAAAAAAGGAAAGGAACTTTTTTCAGCGGCCAGAATGTATGCGAGTGCAGCCATTTTAGCAGCTTTGAAATTGAAAACGGCATCCAGACAGTATAGAGAAAAAAGAGCTTCGATTACGCATTATGATGCATGGAAAAAATATTTGGAAAGGCAAAAATAACATGAACAAGTGGAAAGAACGAGCAGCAGGTTTTTATCATTACCGTCACCTGCTTTGGAGACTGGTGGAGAGGGATGTGAAGCTGAAATATCGAAGGAGCTTTCTTGGATATCTGTGGAGCATTTTAAATCCGCTGATGATTATGATTA
>CAUCIO010000055.1 GCA_958442925.1 uncultured Clostridium sp.
GCCGCTCCTGCCATGCCAGGGGATCCGGCTGCAATCAGCACATGGCCGTAAGTCCCCTTATTAGACCAGGGCTTCCTTCCTGGAAGAAGCTTTAAGTCCTCCGGCCCGCATGTCACATATCTTTTTCCTGGAAGGAGTTCTGCGGGGCAGGATGGAAATCCTATATCCTTCACTGCCACCCGCCCGCTGTACTCCTTCCCCGGAAACAGGGCCAGTCCCACTTTTTCAAAGCCAAAAGTTACTGTCAAATCGGCTCTGACAGCCGTTCCCATCACCTTTCCCGTATCGGAATGAATGCCTGAGGGAATATCCACTGCCACAGTAAAACGCGGTTTCATATCCTCCATCATCTCTATCATATCCCTGTAAGCGCCCTCCACATTTCGGGAGAGACCTACCCCAAAGAGGGCGTCCACTGCCGCCTGACAGGTTCCCGGAATAAAATCTTCCGCCTCCATGGCAGAAAGGCCTAATTTTTCATTAATAGACAGCTGAAGCTTCAGCTCCTCGGTACGGTTTTCTTCCCTGCCCACTGTAACAACTGTCACATGGTATCCTCTGAGAAAGAGCATCCGCCCGACAGCCGCCCCATCTGCTCCATTGTTTCCTGTTCCGCAGGCAATCAGGATCTGATCCTCTCTTAAAAGTTCCGGCTCCATCTCCTCCACCACGGAAAGAGCCGCCCGCTCCATCAGTACCAGAGATGGGATCCCCACCTCCTGAATTGCGTACTGATCCACTGCCTTCATCTGTTTCCCCGTTACCAGCTGCCTCATCCCTGTCTCCTCCTTCTCCTGTTAATCTGCACTCTCCCCCACGGCAAAGGCCGCCGCATACACTGCAGTGTTTGTAATGGATACATGAATCTGCTGAATCGCCAGCTCCTCAGCCAGCTTTTCAGCTCCCCCGTGGAGGCGTACAAAAGGCTTCCCGAGATCATTTCTCAGCACCTCGATCTCCCTGGGTCCGAAGCTTCGAAATCCTGTCCCCAGCACCTTGGAAACTGCCTCTTTAACGGCAAAAGTGCCGGCCAGCCGGGAATAATTCTCCCCGGCCTGCTGGCACTCTTCCTGGGTATAGACACGCGTCAAAAAAGCCTTCTTTTCACAGGCCTTCCTGATCCGCGCAATTTCTATTATATCTGTTCCTACCCCTGCTATCATTTCGTTTCTTTTCCCTTTGCCTGACTTTTTTCCCTCTCCTTCTGATCCTGCATGCTGCATACCCGGTAGGACAGCCGCATCAGACTCTCAGACAGATGGACATTCTCCACCACTACATCGTCCGGAACTACCAGATCTGTGTGGGCAAAATTCCAAATCGCCTTAATCCCGGCTTTTACAAGACGGTCTGCAATCTCAGGCGCTTTGGACTTGGGAATCGTCAAAGCTGCGATCTGAACGTCGTTATCTTTAATAAACTGCTCCAGATCCTCGATTCCTCGTATCTCCACACCGCGGACTACAAGACCCACCAGCCTTGGATTTACGTCAAACATTCCCTTAATCAGGAAACCGCGGCGTTCAAAATTCGTATAGTTGGCAATGGCCTGCCCCAGGTTTCCCGCTCCTATAATAATCAGGTTGTGCTGCCTGTCAATACCGAGAATTCTGGCAATCTCTGAATACAGATATTTTACGTTATAGCCATAGCCCTGCTGCCCAAATCCGCCGAAATTGTTCAGATCCTGCCTGATCTGCGAAGCAGTCACCTTCATCCTCACACTCAGTTCGTTGGAAGAAATCCGCTCTACCCCCTCTTCCAGCAATTCCCCTAAATATCTGTAATATCTGGGCAGCCTTGAAATAACCGCCTTAGAAATCTCTTTCTGTTCCACGGCTTTTCTTCACCTTCCTTTACTTTAACCTGGCGTTTTCCTGTATCGCTCCGTTCCTCAGGAAAATGCGTTATTTATTATTATAGCATATGACAAATTATTGTCAAATAAAAGTTCTGTGGATTTTTCAGCTGTCTTGCAAATATTCCTTTCTTATATTATACTTGTTGCAGGTTTTTGATTTCAGATATACAGGAGGACAACATGATTTTATCATGCAGCAATATTTCAAAATCGTTTGGAACGGATTCGGTTTTAAAGCACGTATCCTTTCACATAGAAGAGCGGGAAAAAGCCGCTGTTGTAGGTATTAACGGCGCCGGAAAATCTACTCTTCTCAAAATCATCGTAGGCGAGCTGGCGCCGGACGAGGGTTCCGTAGTCATTGCCAAAGGAAAAACTCTGGGCTATCTGGCCCAGCACCAGGATCTGGACAGCGGCCGTACCATATACGACGAGCTTCTGGAGATGAAGCGGCCCATCATTGAGATGGAGGAACGGCTTCGGACTCTGGAAATAAATATGAAGCGCTCCCAGGGCGAGGAGCTGGAAAGCCTTTACCAGACCTACAGCCGCCTCAGCCATGAGTTCGAGCTGGCCAACGGCTATGCATGGAAAAGTGAGATTACCGGAGTTTTAAAAGGACTGGGATTTCTGGAGGAGGAATTTTCAAAGCCTGTCTCCACCCTCTCCGGCGGCCAGAAAACGCGGGTTTCTCTGGGCAAACTCCTTTTATCCAAACCAGATATTATTCTTTTGGACGAGCCCACCAACCACCTGGACATGGAGTCTATCGCCTGGCTCGAAAATCATCTCCTGAATTATCAGGGAACTGTAGTCATCGTAGCCCACGACCGGTATTTCCTGGATCGGGTGGTGACGAAAGTAGTAGAATTAGACAGCGGCTCCTCCACAGTCTTTCAGGGCAATTACTCAGCTTACAGCGAAAAAAAGGCCATGCTGCGGGCCAGCATTTTAAAGGCCTACTTAAACCAGCAGCAGGAGATCAAACACCAGGAGGAGGTTATCACCAAGCTGCGCTCCTTTAACCGGGAGAAATCCATCAAGCGGGCGGAGAGCCGGGAAAAGCTGTTAAATAAAATCGAGAGGATTGAAAAGCCCACAGAGGTGAACGACGCCATGAACATCACTCTGGAGCCTGATATTGTCAGCGGAAACGACGTGCTGACTGTCAGAGGCCTTACCAAAGGCTTTGATGGACAGACTCTCTTTTCCAATGTGGACTTTGAGATCAAGCGGGGGGAACGCATCGCCATCATTGGAAATAACGGAACGGGAAAAACCACGATTTTAAAAATCATTAACGGCATTCTGGCCGCTGACGCCGGGGAGATTCGGCTGGGTTCCAGAGTCCATATCGGATACTACGATCAGGAGCATCATGTGCTCCACAGCGAGAAAACTCTGTTTCAGGAGCTGTCGGACACCTACCCGAATATGAATAACACTCAGATTCGAAACGTACTGGCCGCTTTTCTGTTCACAGGCGACGATGTCTTTAAGCTGATCGGCGATCTCAGCGGCGGAGAGAAAGGACGTGTCTCTCTGGCCAAGCTGATGCTCTCAGAAGCCAACTTCCTGATTCTGGACGAGCCTACCAACCATCTGGACATCACCTCCAAGGAGATCCTGGAGAACGCTCTGACTCACTACACAGGAACCGTTCTCTACGTCTCCCACGACCGATATTTTATTAACAAGACAGCCACCAGAATTCTGGATCTGACTCACAACACTCTGGTAAACTATATTGGAAATTACGACTATTACCTGGAAAAGCGGGATACCATGGAGCAGCTGTTCTCCTCCTCTCCCACAGTTTCTTCCAAACCATCAGAAAACAGTTCTCAGACAGCGGCCTTCGCAGCTTCCGGCCCGGTAAAAGCAGCCTCTCTTCCCTGGTCCGGAGACAGGGGAAGTGCCTCCTCTTCTGACAGCGGAGATTCCTCCGGAAAAACAGATTGGAAGCAGCAGAAGGAGGAACAGGCGCGCCTCAGGAAACGCCAGAACGAGCTGAAGAAAACAGAAGACGCCATCCACCAGTTAGAAACCAGGGACGGCGAAATCGATGCTCTTCTCTGCAGGGAAGATATCTTCTCTGACGTTGCCAAGCTGATGGAATTAAATGCTGAAAAGCAGTCCATTGCCGCCCAGCTGGAAGAGCTGTATGAAAAATGGGAGGAGCTGGCTGAGGATTAAACCTCAGCCAGCTCTTTTTAGGAAAGAGGCTCTGCTTTTCCCATATTAAACTCTATGATGCCCATATAGCCGGGCGCTATACTGTATTTCGGAAATACCAGAACCACTTCCTTGTTTTCATTCACATAGAACTGCGTTGTCTCGTCTACTGTAGCAAAGCCCTCTGCTATTCCGTCGTCATTGGGTCCAAATCCAAAAAACATCTGATTTTCATCTGCCGCCATGCGCGCTTCAATCTGACGCACTACTTCCTTATTACACCGCTCCACATAACCGCTTCCCAGAACGTCCTTCAGGGAAAGCAGACGGTCCTGTTTCAAATCCAGGTTGTAATAATAGCGCTCTTCCTGGGCACTTACCCACCCCTTGAAGGTAACCAGTTCCAGAGACAAAATGGCTTCATCCTGATACTTTATCTGATAATCTACAGACAGATCCATCTGACGGCCAGCCCAGTCATCTTCCGTTCCTCCTGTGGCAAAGAAAGCTTCCTTATACTCTTCAAACTCCTTTTTGGCATCTGCAACATAGCTGTCCACAATCTTTTCAATCTGTTCATTTACGCTTTTCACTGTATGAGACTGTTTTCCGGCACTGTCAGCATGTTCTGTTTCCACAATCGCCGGGATTTCTGCATTGATATTATAGTCCGCATCTATCTGGTGGTAGGATCGGACAGTCAGAACTCTGGCAAAAAATCCGATTCCAGGAACCTTCTGCATCGTCTCTGCAAACGCCTGATTCGTATTTAAGCCAATAGTAAATACAATGGCAGCTCCGGCTGCGGCAGCTGTTATCCTGGATGCCATTCTCCGTGGAAAATGTGTGATTTTGCTCCCATTTTTCTTTTGGTTTTCTGCCGGAATATGATCCGTTTTCTTCTCCCCGGCCTCTTTTTTTTCCTTTTCCCTGCGCCGTTTTTCTGCCTCAGCAATAGACTGTTTTACAATTTGATCCAATTCCTCAGGAATCTCTATGCTGTCGTATATGCCCTTTCCATCTTCCGGTTTCATAGCGCTTCCTCCTTTAATCTTCCTTTCAGACGTTCCAGGGATGAATACAGCCTGTATTTTACTGTATTCAGATTTACATCTGTAACCTCTGCAATCTGCTTCAGCGTTAAGTCCTCATAATAGTGAAGGATTACAACTGTACGCCCTGGATCCGGCAGATTTCTCACTGCCTCGTACACCTCTCGTTCCCTGTCATAGGCAGGTTCTGTATAAGCCTGTTCAAATATCTCCCCATCCGCCGACAATTCCTCCCTTTTTCTTTCTCTCAAAAGCTGAAGTGCCTCATTGACCACAATCCTGTAAAACCAGGTTTTGATAGCATCTTTATTGCGGAGGGTATCGCATTTTTCAAGCCCCTTCAAAATTGCATTCTGCACCACATCAAGAGCAGCTTCCCTCTCTCCCACATAGCTGTAGGCCAGACGGTAAAACCTGTTTTGGTTCTCTATAATGTAGGCAGCCACGCTGTCATATAGATTCTGTTCCATGCTTTCTGCCTTTCTGATTTTAATCACACCAGTTTCTGTATTGATTCCTTCTAATATATAGATACATCTCTGAACAAAAAAGTTGGGGATCTCCCGCAAAAATATACTGCATTTTGCAAAAAATCCCCTGTTCTTCTTTCATTTTATTTTCAATACAGTCCTGTTTACCCTGCCAGTTCCCTCAGAGTCGAATTCAGTTCCGGATCCAGAGCCGGTCCAAATGCACCTCCTGCATCCACCTCCCCATCTTCCGTCATCTCCCAGACAGAAGGGCGCAGTCCTGCAAAATCGACTCCCAGTATTTCGTCTAAAACCTTACAGAGCTCCGGTGCCAGCGTCCTCATCTCGCCTCGCACATCCGGATCGCAGTAATTTTCAAATAAAACGCCGAACCACGCTTCATAGTCATCCTCAAAACAGCTGGAAAGACTGACTCTGGTGGAAATCTCTCTTGAAAGGGCATACAATTCCTCTGCCTGCTTTTTCTGCCCCTGATCCGCCTCAGCCTCACCTGCCACATACTCTCCAAAGGCTCTTGTGAGAGACTGGGGATCTGTAAATTTAATCTTCTTATAGCGCTGATCTGTTTTGTGGTAGACGTAACAGACACCCGTGTCCGTCATAGGCACCTCCATATATTTTCGATCTGTATAATACATAAATTCCCAGCCGTCTGCCAGAAACCGGTTCATCCACTGTCTGGGAATATTCTCCAACGCCTTCGTGATGGCCTCTTTTTCCTCGTCTGACGGCTTTCGCTTTCCCTGAATAGTCATATCGCAGTCAGGATTTCTCAAACCATCTAATCCATAATAAGATGTTCCGATATACTGGCCTGCCGCCAGCTGTCCGTTCGAATGAAAATAATATTTATGGCCCTCTACCATCCGCCATCCTTCGTTATACAAAACACCGTCAGAATCCAGCCAGTACCAGATTTCTCCCGACTGAAGCCATCCAGTTTTCCTCGTACCGTCTTCATTCAGATAATACCACTCGTCCTCCTCATGGTTATAGGCCCAGCCTACGGCCATCCGCCCTGTTTCCTCGTTAAAATAATACCACTTCCCCCTTATTTTATTCCATCCTGCCGCCGGATATCCATCCTCGTCCAGATAATACCATCGTCTGTCCCGAAACAGCCAGCTTTTCTCCAGAAAGGTCCCGTCCTCCAGAAGATAACGGCTGTCCATATCGTCCCCTGTCCACGTTCCCGGAATGCTGTACTCTGAATTTTCCTGCTGTTTAGCCTGTTCCCCTGTCTGCGCCCCCAGGACACAGTATGGGAAGGCCGCCGCTATCAGGCACGCCATTCCTGCTGCTGCCGCTGTTTTCCTCAAGGCCTGTCCTCCTTCCTGATCTGTTTCCTGCCCCTTGTTATTTCTAACTTCATTTTAAACGAATCCACAAGAAAAGTATAGCAAAAAATTCTTACATCATTTATACTAAATTCTAAAGGAAGGTGGTTTATCATGAATATAAGGCGCATACTTGCCCTGATCGGCGTTGTTCTTATTCTGCTTCTCTACGGTTCTTCCCTGATTCTCGGAATCATCGGAAGTCCAAAGGCCCTGGATCTTCTTCTGGCCGCTCTGTTCTGTACTATGGTTATTCCGGTTATGATTTACGGCTGCAGCATTCTCCTGAAACATTCCGAGCGTTCCGGAAAGGACAGTAATTTAAAATAACAGGCTGCAGGTGCAAAAAAGCCGCCCTGGCAGGAGATTTTTTTCTCTGCCTGGCGGCTTTTTATATAGCGGCTTTTATCCTGAATATTCAGCTTAAAAATCTACTTTCTCACAATAATCTCGTCTCTTCCCGGTCCATTGGATACCATGGTAATCGGAACCTGGATTTCCTTCTCAATTGCCTCGATGTAAGCGCGGCAGTTCTCCGGCAGATCCTCATACTTCTTGATTCCGCGGATATCGCTCTTCCATCCTGGCAGAGTCTTGTATACAGGCTTCGCCTTCTCTAACTGACGGGTAGTCGGGAAGTCTGCTGTTACCTTTCCGTCAATCTCATATCCGACACAGATCTTCAGCTCATCCAGATATCCCAGTACGTCCACAACAGTCAGCACAGCCTCTGTAGTTCCCTGGATACGGCAGCCATAGCGTGTCGCCACTGCGTCGAACCAGCCTACTCTTCTCGGACGTCCTGTAGTAGCTCCAAACTCTCCCTTATCTCCGCCGCGGCGTCTTAACTCGTCTGCTTCCTCTCCAAACAGCTCGCTGACAAATGCCCCTGCTCCTACTGCGCTGGAGTATGCCTTTACAACAGTTGTAATATTCTTAATCTCATATGGAGGAATTCCTGCTCCAATAGCGCCGTATGCAGCCAATGTGGAGGAGGATGTTACCATTGGGTAAATTCCATGATCCGGATCCTTTAAGGAGCCCAGCTGTCCCTCTAACAGAATATTCCTGCCTTCCTTAATCGCCTCATGCAGAAATGCGGAAACGTCGCATACATAAGGCTCTACCATCTTTCTGTACTCCTTCATCTCCTCAAAGAGCTCGTCAGGATTTAACAGAGGCTTATGGTATAAATGCTCTAACAGCACGTTCTTTGTCTCGCATACGCGCTTAATCTTGTCGTACAGATACTCCTCGTCAAACAATTCGCTGACCTGGAAGCCAATCTTAGCGTACTTGTCAGAGTAAAACGGAGCGATTCCGGACTTTGTAGAACCAAAAGATTTTCCGCCCAGTCTCTCCTCCTCGTACTCATCAAACAGCACGTGATAAGGCATCAGAATCTGCGCACGGTCGGAAACCAGGATCTTCGGCTGCGGAACGCCTTTTTTCTTAATATCTTCAATCTCATTAAATAAAAACGGAATGTTTAATGCAACTCCGTTGCCGATAATGCTTGTTGTGTGATCGTAGAATACGCCGGATGGAAGCAGATGAAGCGCAAATCTTCCATAGTTATTGATAATAGTATGGCCTGCATTGCTTCCTCCCTGAAAACGGATGATAATGTCAGATTCCTTGGCAAGCATATCCGTAATCTTGCCTTTTCCCTCATCTCCCCAGTTTGCTCCAACGATTGCTCTTACCATGTACTTACTCCTCTCCGGATGCCGTCCTTTCTGTCTGAAACGGCTCTTTTCCATCCCCGTCTGGGGCGTCCTGTTCATTACTTACATATTATATATGACTTCTTCACATAAGTAAAATCAATATTAATTATGAACTGTATAATCTTTCCTTATATCTATTCCCGAAAGCCCCTCCATTCCAGGAATCCTTCCCTCACATTCCTGCAGCGCCTGTTTCAGGCTCCTTACCTGCGGGAACCAGCGTCTCCAGAAGCTTCTTTGCAGCGGGAGAGAGGGGATTTTTCGATGAAGTGATCAGGCAGAAATTCCGTTTTTCCATGAAATGCCTGAATTTCAGTTCAAACACATCTCCCCGCTCCAGAGCCTCCCTGGCAAACTCTGACATCAGACAGCCGATTCCAAGATTTCTCTTCACAAACTGCACAATCATATCGCTGGTAGCCAGCTCAAATTCCGGCTCCAGGGACACGCCTTCCCGCTCCAGATACTGATCCATGAATCGTCTGGTACTGGTCTTTTTCTCCAGGAAAATGCAGGGGTAATCCCGAAGCTCTCCATAGTCCAGCTCCCTGCCCTCCAACCGCTCTCTAAACCTGCTTCCGGCGATAAAAATATTTTCTATCTGCCTGACAGGAATCGCCTGCATCTCTTCCCTTCCCTCAAAAGGAGTGCTGACAATCCCAAAATCAATGCTTCCGTTTTCCAGGGCGTCTATAGTCTCCGGCGTGGGGCCGTTAGAAACCATCACCTTAATCTTAGGATACTGCTCATGAAATTTTTCCAGATAAGGAAGCAGATAAAACTGCAGCGTCATGTCGCTGGCTCCAATCCTGATTATACCGGTATCCAGGCATTTCAGCTGCTTTAACATCTCTTCCCCGTCACGGATACTGTCAATTCCCCGCTTTACATAGCCGTAGAGCAGTTCCCCCTCTCTGGTTAAGCGCACTCCTTTTGGCGTCCGCAGAAAAAGCTTCGTCCCCAGTTCCCCTTCCAGATGCTTTACCGCCTGGCTGACTGCAGGCTGGGAAATACACAGAGTTTCCGCTGCCATGGTAATGCTTCCTGTTACCGCCGCCTGGTAAAATACCTTATAATACTCCAGACTGATGTTCAACCTCTCTCCTCCCTCCCAGCATATGTTGAAACTCTCATCAAGTAGGAAAGAGAAGATAGTTTCCCGTTTAAGCAAAAACATACCTTCTCTTTCTTTTCCATTTATATGCTGCCGTCTCCGGCACTCTCCCAAAAGTACGAAGCCCCGAAAGCTTAGACGTTAATCTCCGCCTTTACGCCCAGGATTTCTTTATTTTCCTCCAGAACAGGGCGAATTACTTCGCTCAGGAATTCCTCCACCTGCTCTTTGGCTCTGCCTGTGTATCGGGATGGATCCATAGTCTTTTTAAGCTCATCTAAAGTCAGGTTAAAGGCCGGATCTGCGGCAATCAGCTCTAACAGGTTATTGTCCAGACCCTTTTCTTTCACATTCCTTCCTGCTTCCATAGACAGAGTGCGGATTTTTTCATGAAGTTCCTGTCTGTCTCCGCCTGCCTTAACTGCATCCATCATAATGTTCTCTGTAGCCATGAAAGGAAGCTCAGACATAAGGCGTTTCTCAATTACCTTTGGATATACTACAAGGCCGTCTACCACGTTCAGATAGAGATCCAGAATTCCGTCAATGGCCAGGAATCCCTCCGGAATGCTGAGACGCTTGTTGGCAGAATCGTCCAGAGTTCTCTCGAACCACTGAGTAGACGCTACCATCATTGGATTCATTATGTCTGCCATTACGTAGTTAGCCAGAGAGGCCATTCTTTCGCTTCTCATAGGATTTCTCTTATAAGCCATTGCTGAAGAACCAATCTGATTCTTCTCAAACGGCTCCTCCACCTCTTTTAAGTGCTGGAGAAGACGGATATCGTTGGAGAACTTGTGAGCGCTCTGGGCAATGCCTGCCAGTACGCTTAACACGCGGCTGTCTACTTTTCTGGAATAAGTCTGTCCTGATACAGGATAACAGCCCTCGAATCCCATCTTCTGGGCAATTTTTCTGTCTAACTCCCGGCACTTTTCGTGATCTCCGTCAAAGAGTTCCAGAAAGCTGGCCTGGGTTCCTGTGGTTCCCTTGGAGCCTAACAGGCGAAGAGAATCAAGCAGATAATCCAGATCGTCTAAGTCCAGCTTCAGTTCCATCAGCCAGAGTGTCGCACGCTTTCCCACAGTTGTCGGCTGAGCCGGCTGGAAATGGGTAAAGGCCAGTGTCGGCTGGGCCTTATAGCGGTCTGCAAACTTTGCCAGCTCGTCCATTACGTTAACCAGCTTCTTTCTCACCAGTTTCAAGGCATCCGCCATAATAATAATATCTGTGTTGTCTCCAACATAGCAGGAAGTAGCTCCCAGATGGATAATTCCCTTGGCTTTCGGACACTTAACGCCATATGCGTATACATGGGACATAACGTCGTGGCGAACCAGTTTTTCCCTCTCCTTTGCCACGTCGAAATTAATATCGTCCAGATGTTCCTTCAGCTCATCGATCTGTTCTCTCGTCACAGGAAGTCCCAGCTCATTCTCCGCCTCTGCCAGGGCCACCCAGAGACGTCTCCAGGTGCAAAACTTTTTCTCCGGAGAGAAAATATACTGCATTTCTCTGCTTGCATAGCGCTCAGAAAGAGGGCTCACATATCTGTCGTGCATAGATTTTACCTCGCCTTTTTATTTTTTCGTATTGGTTCCTGTTCCTGGCAGCCCGCTCCTATCTATAAGCTATATATATAAAACGCTGCCGATTCAGTAGAAATTATAATGCAATTTGTTTTTAAAAGCAACCGGAATCCGTTCCATGTTTTATTAGAATAATTAATAAGAACTTTCTCTGTAAAGCGTTATCTCGCCGTCCTTCAGCCTGAATATCGCTCCAAACTGCTCGCCTGTGTCCCCTGGCATCTCAAGCGGCTGCTTTTCTGCATTCTGCACTTCTGTGCTCCATATGCTTTCTATCTCGATAAGCCGTCCGCCCTGCTTTATCAAAACCAGCAGATATCCTGCGGCTAGTACGGTGCAGAAAAGGAAGACAAAACGCCTGATTCTGACTGCCTGTCTGTGTCTGCGCCTCATATACCGGATTCGGGCGCGGCGCAGCTCTGCTCCCTTCCGGCTTCCTCTGTATCTTCTGATTCTCCTGCTTGTCATATATCTCACCTGCTGGCCTCTCCAGGTGCACTGCGGACAATCACTGTCTTAACTATAACGAATTTTGCAGAGAATGTAAATAGAGAAATGAAATGGAATCCATGTCTTTTTTTAACCACAAAAAGCATAAGGAAAAATTTTCTCATTCCACTGAAATTCACGAAAATTTCCCCTTATGCCTAAACGAAAGACTGAAAATGTGCTTCTTCGCTTATAGCCCAGAAGCAAACCTTCCTGCTTATCCTATTGATTACTCTGATTCTTCTGTTCTGTATCCTGAGCGCCCTGCTCCATGCCTTCCTCAGCCCTGGTCACGCCCTCCTCGATCCAGTCGGCCGTGTTTTCCGCCCCGTCTCTCAGATCGTCTCCAATCCCTTCCAGTACCCCTGTACTCTCCTCAGGGTGTCCGTTTTCCTTCGTACCGTCCTTTTCTGTTCCAGACGCAGAACCTTCGGAAGGCCTGGACGCAGACGTCTCTGCTGCCGAAGGGACCCGCAGCGCGTCAGTGGTATTCTTTACGTCCTCTTTTGAGCCGCACGCCGTAAGAAATGCAAAGGCGAGGATCAGACACGCGGCTGTAAAAACCTGCTTGTATTTTTTCATAATGACAACTCCTTTCTAAGCCTAGTATGGACGGCCCAAAATGGAATTATGCAGGCTTTTTCCAGCTGCCGCTTTAAAATTTTGTAATTAACTTTTATCTGTATCAGCCAATGACGTCTGCCATGGAATACAGCCCAGCTGGCTTTCCTCCCAGGAATTTAGCTGCCTGAATCGCTCCCTTGGCAAAAATTGCTTTGGAATAAGCGGTGTGGGTAAACGTAATAACCTCGTCTGTGCCGGCAAAGATCACGTCGTGCTCTCCTACGATCGTGCCGCCGCGGACAGACTGAATTCCGATTTCCCTCGAATCTCTGGGCACTCTTTCACTGGACCGGTCATACTTATAATGGCAGGCGTTATCGAGAGACTCATTGACTGCGTCTGCCAGAGCCAGGGCCGTGCCGCTGGGCGCATCGATTTTTTTA
>CAUCIO010000056.1 GCA_958442925.1 uncultured Clostridium sp.
CTTAAAATTGATAAAGCCGTTTTTGGCAAAACGGGCAGTAGACACTGTCGTTCCCATGACAGAGCACATCTTATTGCTTCCCAGAGACAGATGGGCCGGAATTCCGGCAATCATAAAGGCCGGAAGTGAAATCAGCCCGCCTCCTCCTGCAATGGAATCCATCAGTCCTGCCAGAAATACCAGGGGACATACAATCAAATATTGAACCAGCGTAATTTCCATTCTCATTTCCTCCCTGACGCCCTGTCTTTTGCTGTCTACCATGATAGCACAAAGGTTAGGGGGTGGCAACTGATTGTTTTCCGTGCCTTACTCCATCAGGAACTCTGCCAGCACATAGTTGCTCACATCAATGCCTCTTCTGGTCAGACGCCAGAAGGCCGCTCCTTCTCTCTCGTACCTCTCAATCAGCTCCTGGCGGCTCAGTTCATTCAGAACCTTCCCGTACACAGCTTCCAGAGTACAGTTAAAGCGCCTGAAAAATTCCGCCTCGGAAATCCCTTCTGTCAGGCGCAGGCCCAGAAACATAAACTCCTCCATCCGGGCCTGCTCTGTGAGAGTCTCCCTTTCCTCTATCTGCCTTCCCGCCTTAAAATCTTCCCGGCCAAGGCTCAGGTAAGTTTTAAAATCCCTCACATTGGAACGCCGTTCCAGCCACCTTTCCTGCCTGCCCTCTTCTCCAGACGCGCTTATCTTCGCGTCAGATCCATCTTTCCTTCTTATGCTGATATAGGAGGAAGCTCCCAGTCCCAGTCCCAGGTACTCCGTTCCCGTCCAGTACCCCTTATTGTGGCGGCATTCATATCCAGGCTTCGCATAATTGGAAATCTCATACCTGTGATATCCTGCCTCTTTCAGAATCTGCTCCGTGTCATAGTACATCCTGCGCTCTGCATCCTCGTCAGGAAGCTCAGGAACACCCAATTCTTTCCGGCGTCTCTGTTCTTCCTGTTTGTCCTCATCCTCCCCGAACAGCTGGTAAAAAGGAGTTCCCTCCTCGATGATCAGACTGTAGGCAGAAATGTGTTCCGGCTGAAGGGCAGCGACTGTTCTTAAGGTTTTCTCCCAGGAGGAAACGGTCTGTCCCGGCAGCGCAGACATCAGGTCAATGTTGATATTGTCAAAACCTGCCTCTCTGGCTGTCTGGTAGCTTTCCAGGAATTCCTCCATGGTATGAATCCTTCCCAGAAGCTGCAGTTCTCTAATCTCTGCAGACTGAAGACCAAAACTCAAACGGTTGATTCCCGCCTGTTTCCAGGCCCTGAGCTTCTCTTTGTCCGCTGTCCCCGGATTCACCTCTGTGGTAATCTCTGCATCCTCTGCCACATAAAAACTTTCTTTCACTGCCTGTAAAATACGCTTTGTCTGCTCCGGCTCAAGCACAGAGGGGGTGCCGCCTCCGAGAAATATGGCAGTTACCACATAATCCCCGGAAACAGCACCCGCCTCCTCAATCTCCTCTGTCAGGCGTTCCACATAGCGCGCCCGCTCCTCCTCCCCGGACGGGAAGGAGAGAAAATCGCAGTACGCGCACTTGCGGATACAGAATGGAATATGAATGTAAAGCTCCAGGCAGGATAATCCTTCCCTTTCCCTACTCTTCATCCAGCTTCAGAACGCTCATAAACGCCTTCTGCGGAATCTCTACGTTTCCGATCTGGCGCATCCGTTTCTTTCCCTCCTTCTGCTTCTCTAACAGCTTTCTCTTTCTGGAAATATCGCCGCCGTAACACTTGGCCAGCACGTCTTTTCTCATGGCCTTGACCGTCTCTCTCGCAATTACCTTGCCGCCGATAGCCGCCTGAATCGGAATCTCGAACAGATGTCTCGGAATCTCTTCCTTCAGCTTTTCGCACATCTTTCTGCCTCTCTCGTAGGCAGAACCGGCAAATACGCTAAAGGACAGGGCGTCCACCTCCTCGCGGTTCACAAGGATGTCCAGCTTCACCAGCTCAGACCGCTCGTAGCCCTTTAACTCATAATCAAAGGAAGCGTAGCCTCTGGAACGTGACTTTAAAGCGTCAAAGAAGTCGTAGATAATCTCATTTAAGGGCAGCTCATACTTCAGAAGGGCTCTTGTCCCCTCAATGTACTCCATGCCCAGATAATTGCCGCGGCGTTCCTGGCACAGCTGCATAATCGCTCCCACATAGTCGGAGGTTACCATAATCTCAGCTGTTACAATAGGCTCTTCCATATATTCAATCTCCGACGGATCCGGCAGGTTAGACGGGTTCGTCAGCTCAATCATCTCGCCATTTGTCTTATAGACGCGGTAAATAACGCCCGGCGCTGTTGTTACCAGATCCAGGTTATATTCCCTCTCCAGACGCTCCTCGATAATATCCAGGTGCAGAAGTCCTAAAAATCCGCAGCGGAAGCCAAAGCCCAGGGCCAGGGAAGTCTCCGGCTCAAAGAACAGGGCTGCATCGTTTAACTGAAGCTTCTCCAGGGCATCACGGAGATCCGGGTATTTGGAACTGTCTGCCGGATACATACCGCAGTAAACCATAGGAGTCACTTTCTTATATCCCGGAAGCGGACTGTCACATGGATATTCCCGGTTCGTAATGGTATCACCTACCCGGGTATCACGGACATTCTTAATGCTGGCAGTAATATAGCCTACCATTCCCGCAGACAGCTCATCACAGGCAATGAACTGGCCGGCGCCAAAGTATCCTACTTCTACAACTTCAGCAGTGGCTCCCGTCGCCATCATTTTAATAGGAGTTCCTTTTTTCACTGTTCCGTTCTTAATACGGCAGAATACGATGACTCCACGGTAGGAATCGTAGAGGGAGTCAAAGATCAGAGCCTGAAGAGGCGCTTCCGGATCTCCTGTAGGAGCCGGGATCTTCTCCACGATCTGTTCCAGTACCTGATCAATATTTAAACCTGTCTTAGCAGAAACCCTGGGGGCGTCGTGGGCCTCCAGCCCGATGACATCCTCAATCTCAGCTGCTACCCGATCCGGATCCGCGCTTGGAAGATCTACCTTATTAATAACCGGAAATACATCCAGATCGTGATCCAGCGCCAGGTATACGTTAGCCAGGGTCTGGGCCTCGATTCCCTGGGCGGCATCCACCACCAGGATGGCTCCGTCACAGGCTGCCAGGCTTCTGGAAACCTCATAGTTAAAATCCACATGTCCGGGAGTATCGATCAGGTTGAAAATATATTCCTCCCCATCCTTGGCCCGGTACACAGTACGAACTGCCTGGGATTTAATCGTAATTCCTCTCTCCCTCTCCAGATCCATATTGTCGAGTACCTGCGCCTGCATCTCCCGGCTGGTGAGAAGTCCTGTCTGCTCTATAATTCTGTCTGCAAGGGTTGACTTGCCGTGATCAATATGGGCGATAATACAGAAATTTCTGACTTTGCTCTGGTCAACTATTGCCATTTGTTTTCCCCTTTTCTCTGTCTTTTCTAAATTTTCTCTGGTGATTTTTAGAATCCTTCCAGGAATGTCTCCGCCGCCCATGCAAAAACAGGGCAGCGTGCTTTTCTCTGCAATCCAATATATCATTTTTTCCAGGTTACTGCAACAATTCCTTGCGCCTGCCCCAGTGTTTCTCCTCTCACGCTCTGCTTCCAAGCACTGCATCTAAAATTTCCGCCAGAGGCTCCATGGCATTTCTCGCCTCCTCATATGTATTAGTCTGGGCGCCTACCTCCACCAGAGCGCTTCTGGGACGCAGGTGCAGGTTGTACCGAAGTCCCTTCAGATAAATATTTCTGGCATAGCCGGGATAAAAGGCATCGGCGCAGAGTTTCATCTGGAAACTGAACGCCAGATTATCCTCCCGGTTGGGATTCTCCAGATAGGAAATCGGCCCGTCCGGTGTCTGGCTGGTTCCGTTAAAAAACATAACCTGAGCCGCAGGCTTTCCGTTTACCTCCTGCACCAGGCGGGTTTTGCTGTCCACTCCGTCCCTGTGAAGATCCAGCACTACCTGGATGGAAGGATTCTCCTTCAAAATCTTCTCCACTCCCTCCAGCGCATAGGAATATGCCTTGTTCCGATCCAGCTTTCCATCCCTTAAATCGTACACTGAAGTATCGTGAAGCACCTGGTAGCCCTTTTCTTCCAAAAGCTGAGCCAGATATTCCCCTGCCCCCACGATGGTAGCTTCCTTATTTCCCATATGGTAATCGGAAAACTCCTCCTGGGAGTGGCTGTGGTAAATCAAAATCTGAGGTTTTCCGCTGTCTGTCTCCTGTTTCAGAGAAAAATCTCTGTCCAGAAATGTCTCTGCCTGAATCATGTCTCTGCCTGCAGCCGCTGTGGGATGAACCGTGTAAAAATGCTTCATCACATAATCATAGTCTGCCAGCTGCTCTGCCAGATAAGTTTTCCCTGTCACAGGAAGTCCCGCCTTCTCCAAAAGCTTTTGTCCTGCCAGAGTTCCCATGGCCAAAGCTGCCGCATCCGCCTTCTGTTCGCCTTCCTGCCTATCTATGACATCAGAGCTTCCGCTTTGCGGTTCAGAAAAACTGCAGTCTTTCGCTCCTGCCAGCAGTCCGGAATCTGCCAGAATCCGGCTGTGTGATAAGCAGTCGGCCAGACGGCTGTACTCCTTTGCCTGCTCCTGTTTTTTCTGATAGCTTCTGTAGGCCGGATCCGCCTCTTTCCAGCTATCTGTTTTCCTTCTCTCTGCCGTCTCATACCAGAATGAGCCTTCCACCAGACGCTCTGCCAGAAAGCAGGACAGACCTTTCCCTTCACTTTCCCCTGTCCTGATCTTCGGCGAATCAAAGGCAGCCGGAAACCACAGACTCCCGCAGGCATAAAGGACAGAAGAGGCATGAGCGCCTGCTTTCACAGTCTCGCCCCGTCTCTCTCCCAGGGTTCCTGGCGCTTCCGTCTTTTCCTTCGCCTGAACTGCAGCCGTACTCCCTGTATTTCCCGCGCCAAAGACAGCCAGAGCAAGCACAGCAGCTGACAGTCCGATTACCAGAAGCTTCTTTTTTCCATCACCTCTCATCCACCGCCTTCTCCTCCATTTTCCCGCCATCCGAGTCCCACCTTTTTCGTTCCCTTCTACATTCTATGCAGGAAAATGCTTTTCTTGTTCTTTTTACAGACAGGCGCAGCGCCTCATCCTGCCGTATTCTCTCCATAAAGAGCCTGGTGGATACCCTCTGAGACCGTAAAGCTCAGCCGCCTTATCCGCTCGTCTATATCCTGGGGTGTCACAAACATGGGGCCAAACTCCGGCTCTAACAGCTCCCGTATCAGCTGATACTGCTCCTCCGGGCTGATGGTTTCCATATAACTGCCATAAGCCTTCGTTTCTTTTTCCTGCAAAAGTGCCTGAATCATGGCCTTTACCGTGTCGTGGACAATCCCAGCTGCCCCTATGACAGTCGGAATTCCCACTGCTATAACGGGAATCCCCAGGCTTTCCCTAGTCAGCCCCTTCCTATGGTTTCCCACCCCTGAACCTGGATGAATGCCCGTATCTGCCAGCTGGATGGTGGAGGCCAGACGTCTGGCGCTTCTGGCTGCCAGGGCGTCCACCGCTATAATCAGATCCGGTCTTGTCTCCATCACTGCCCCCTTCACAATCTCCGCTGTCTCCATTCCCGTCTGCCCCATTACCCCCGGAGCCATGCCACTCAGCACAGGAAGCCCTTTCATCCGGCAGAAGTCAGGACTGTACTCCAGATTCAGATGGCGGGTCATCTGAAGGTTTTCAATCACCCTTGGTCCCAGAGAATCAGGAGTTACCTGCATATTTCCAAGGCCTGCTGCAAAAACTGACAGATATTTCTTTCCTGGACAGCATCTGTCAATCATCTCCCGCAGCTGCCTTCCAAGCTCTTTGGCCGCTTCCTTATGATAGGACGGATCCTCCTGCGCTAAGGCCTCTGCCTCTATGGTCACATAGACTCCCTCCGGCTTTCCCATAGCTTTCGCGCCCTGGCTGTTTTTAATCTCCACTCTGGTCAGCCGAAGACCTTCGCCTCTTTCCCACTGTTCTGCCAAAACTCCTGAAATCTCCTCTCCCGCTGTAAACCGTTCCTTCTCCTCCACTGCCAGATCCGTTCTGGGGTTAAAGTAATTCTGCGCCATCTGCTCCTCCTATTGGTTCCTATTTATGTCTGATCTCTGATTTTCACTCACTTTCTCTTATTTTAAACGTATTTTCAGCCTTTTATGTAGTCCGGCTATCTATCTTTTTCTTCTGACAGGCAAAAACTTTTAAAAACCTCTGAAAAATCTCAATTCTTCCCATTTTTACTATTGACAGAACCCGGTATTTTCGCTAGAATACAAGAGTATGTTTACATTAGACTGTCCGTGTCCAGGCTCTGATGCAAACCAGAGAATTATTGATATTACGAAAATCGATGGAGGTGTACAGATTGGCTAACATTAAATCTGCAAAAAAGAGAATCTTAGTAGCTGAGACAAGAGCTGCAAGAAACAAAGCTATCAGATCCAAGGTGAAGACTGTAGTAAAGAAGGTTGAGGCTGCTATCGCTGCTGGAGATAAGGCTGCTGCACAGGCTGCTTTATTAGTAGCTACAAGCGAGATCGACAAGGCTTGCTCCAAGGGAGTTTTCCACAAGAACACAGCTTCCCGCAAGGTTTCCAGATTATCCAAGGCTGTAAGCAGCATGGCTTAATTGCCAGACTGCAGGCTTCGTAAAGAATAAACATCTGAATTAACCCGTTCAGATCAGAAAAACCGCTTCTTCGTGGGTGTGACGAAGAAGCGGTTTTTTGTATGCCTTTTTCTATTTCTGTGCAAGCGCTGCAATCCGTTCTACTGCCGAACGGTTTGAAAGCAGTGAGACTTCCGGAAACTGCTTATAGTTAGGAAGCATCTCCAGAGTCAGCCATCCATCGTAGCCAATTCGTTTCAGGCTCTCTCCTACCTTCACGAAATCCACGTCTCCGGCGAACAGATCCACAAAGCCGCTCATTCCGGCTGCTCCATAGCGGAAATCTGACAGATGGATCTTTTTAATGTGGGAATCTAAAATTTCAATCCAGTCCTCTGGATATCCTGTATAAATCACATTTCCCACATCAAAGTATGCTCCTGCAAAGGGGGAATTCACCTCATCCAGCAGGCGCTTCATCTCCAGAGGAGACAGGAGAAAACGATTCCATACATTTTCAATTCCAATGCAGACATTGTGATCCGCCCCAAAAGCCGCCAGCTCCTTTAAAGCTTCCAGGCATCTCTCATAGGCTTTGTCATAGCGGATCCGCTCCGGTTCCTCCACAAAATCACATCCCACATATCCGGGCACCACGAGGACGGTGTCGGCCCCCAGGAGAGCTGCGGCTTCCACCTGCTTTTTCACAATATCCACCGCTCTTCTTCTGGTTTCCTCCCGGTTGGACACCAGATTGTACTTCCAGAGAGACCAGACTCCCACACTTGGAATCTCTAAGCCTTCCTCTCTGGCAATCTTTCCGATTTCCCTTATGTCCTCTTTTGAGGTTTTCTCATTCAAATATCCGTATTCGCTGAATACCGGCTCCACCCCGTCATATCCGGCTTTCTTAATCAGTGGAAACAGATGTTTTAAATCAGCATCCTCCGTAAAGGAGAACATGCTCACCCCTGTTTTCATCTTATCCCCTCCTTACTTAAACCAGAAGCTGCCTCTTTCCATAGTCAACAGCCGCCTGTTTTCCTGTTTCCAGAGAAGTCTTTAATGCCTCCATGACGCACATCACCTTCCGTGCACTGGCAGCCGGAATAATCTCTGATTCTCTGTGTTCACTGATGCACTCTACAAAATGACGCAGCTCTGTCTCATAGGCATCTGTCTCATCCAGAGGCAGAATCCTTGCCCCATCCTGGCCGTAAACCCGTGTGTCACGTCTGGCTGAAGCTACATCTTCCAGGTTGGCCCCTGCTTTCATGATATACTCATAAGTTGCCTTGCTTCCTGTCAGACGCAGCTCCATGGTAAATGGATAACCCTTCGTCATTTCAATCACACCCTGAACGCTGGCGCTCTGTCCAGACTGAAAGTTCAGTGTGCTGTTGACAAAATTCCAGCAGCCCAGCTCATTTTTCTTTCCGGAGGCAAATACGCTCTCCACTTCCCCAAACATCCAGCAGAAAAAATCGATGTCATGAAGATGAAGATCGAATAAGCCGCCTCCGCTGTTCTCCGGCCTTCTGTACCATTCGCTCCAGGCCGGATGCTCAGAAAGTCTGGCTCCATACGCATAGTTCAGCTCCCCCAGCTCTCCATTGTCACGCATCTGTTTCGCCGTCCTGTATTCAGGCCAGAAACGGACTACCTGGCCAATCATCAGATTTACTCCGGCTTTTTCTGCCGCTCCAATCATGCGGTCCAGGGACTCTACGCTTAAGGTTGCCGGTTTCTCACAGAAAATATGTTTTCCATGTTCTGCTGCCCTGACTGTAAACGTTTCATGAAGAAACGTAGGCAGACAGATATCTGCCACCTCAAACTCACACTCTGCAGCCATGGTGTCGAAATCTTCATAATAGCTGCATCCAAAGTCCTCGGCAAACTTTTCTCCCAGGGCTTTATCTCTGTCGCAGACTGCCGCCACCTGGGCCAGCTCAATCCGGCTGTAGGCCTCTGCATGGGTTCTTCCCATGAATCCAGCCCCTATCACTGCTATTTTAACCACGTCTATTCACTCCTTTGCAAACCGCTGCCGGAAGCAGATCTTCCCCTTCCTATCTGCGGCGGATGTTATTTATGTTGCTTAAAACTACAGCGCATACAATAATTGCACCTGTTATAATGGTCTGAATGTAGGTTTCCACCTGAAGAATATTCATGGCATTGCTGATAACTCCCATCAGCACACAGCCTAAAAAGGCTCCTGAAATAGTTCCCTTTCCTCCGTCAAAGGTGACTCCTCCGATAATTGCCGCAGTCAAGGCGCTTGTCTCATAGCCAGCTCCTGCATTTGCTGTGATGGAATCGATGCGGGCAGAGAAAATAATGGCTGCCACAGAGCAGAATAAACCTGCAATTCCATAGAGGATTACCTTATATCTCACAATATTGATACCTGACAGAAAGGCGTTCTTTTCATTTCCTCCGATAGCTACAATTCTGCGTCCGAACTTCGTCCGGTTCATCAGGATGTAGGAAAGCACTACCATAGCTACCAGCACCAGCAGCATAACCGGGAATATCTGGAACAGTTTTGTCTTTCCGATGGCGTTAAAAGCTCCGCCAAAGCTCATAATTCTTCCGCCTGAAATAGTCAGCGCCATTCCATAAAACATCTCGCTGGTTCCCAGCGTAATAATCAGCGGAATACATTTACTCTTGGCAATAATCACACCGTTTAAAGCTCCGCACAGTGTTCCCGCTGCCATTCCTGCTGCCACTGCGAGGGCTGTATTTCCTGTAGAATGGATCACAGAAGCCATTACCACACCTGACAGTACCATGATATTTCCGATAGAAAGATCGATTCCTCCGCCAATCAGAAGCATACTCATGGCCATCGTCAGAATACCAGTCACAGAGATCTGCTGAAAAATGGTAATCAGGTTCTTCACCTGTATGAACCTTGGATTAATTGCAGATACAGCTGCTACAATTACTACAATTACAATCGCCAGCAGAACTCTCTGCTCTTTAATAAGTCGTTTCTTCAGCGTCATTTCTGTTCACCCCTAATGCTCTTCTGATGATTTCCTGTTCTGTAATCTGTTCTCCCACAAGTTCCCCTTCAATCTGGCCTTTTTTCACTACCAGAATCCGGTCACTCATGGAAATCAGCTCCGGCATATCCGAGCTGATCATGATGATGCACTTTCCCTGCTTGGTCAGGGCCGACATCTGCTTGTAAAACTCTGCTTTCGCGTTTACGTCAATTCCTCTGGTAGGCTCGTCAAAAATATAAATTTCCTGCTGCACATACAGCCATTTTGCCAGAACCACCTTCTGCTGGTTTCCTCCTGACAGATACACTGCCTCAGTCCAGACAGAGGGTGTCTTTAACCGGAGTTCCTTGAAAATCGGCTCGATTAATGGCGGGTGCTTTTTTATATTGACAAAAAAGCCTTTAATCTTATCCCGCAGGCCGATAATCGTGCCATTTTCCAGAACGCTGTTGTGAAGCATCAGTCCCAGCCCCTGACGATCTTCCGTAATGTGTGCAAAGCCTGCCCTGATTCCGTCTTCCGGATTCCTGATCTCCACAGACGTTCCATCTATCAGGATCTCTCCCGCATATTTGGGATCTGCCCCTGTAATGGCCCGGACAATCTCTGTCCGTCCAGCCCCCACCATCCCGGCAATTCCAAGAATTTCTCCGTGGCGGACTGAAAAACTGATTTCAGGGCTCTCCTTTGAAAGCTTCAGCCCCTTTACCTCCAGGCAGACATCCCCAATGGGATTTTTATCCTTCTTAAAAAATGTATCTACCGGCCGTCCTACCATATCCTGGGTAATCAGAGCCAGCGAAATATCTCTGTTTTCATTTTCATAGGTTCTCACAACCGCTCCATCGCGAATCACAGTGATTCGATCAGCGATCCTTCGTATCTCCTCCAGTGAATGGGAAATATACACAATGCTGATGCCCCTGGCGGCAATGGCCTCTGCCAGGCGGAGTACCTTGGCTGCGTCCTCCACATTGAACATGGATGTAGGCTCATCCATAATCAGCACCCTGGTCTGGGCGGAAAGAGCCTTTAATATTTTCACAAACTGCTGATCAGAAACTGACAGATCCTCGATCTTGGCCGACGGATCCAGGTGGATCGAAAATTCTTCCATCTGTTCTTTCGTCTTCTGATACAGTTCCTTATACTTTATGAATCCAAACCGATCCGAAACCTCGTTGCCCACATAAATATTTTCTGCGACGCTCATACTGGGAACCAGATCATTCTCCTGATACACAATGTTGATTCCCAGCTCCCTTGACAGGGCCGGGGTCAGGGAGCTGTACTCCTGGCCGTCAATACTGATTGTACCTTTGCTCGGACTGTAAGCTCCGCTTAACACCTTCATCAGAGTCGATTTTCCGGCTCCATTCTCTCCTACAAGACAGTGAATCTCTCCTTTGTAAAGATCAAAGGTGATTCCTGACAGAGCGTAAACTCCTGAAAATTCCTTCTCAATTCCTGTCATTTTAAGGACAGGCTTCTCTGCATAGTCTGCCTTCAAAGTTCCCGGCCCCTTTCTTTCTGTTCTTCCTGCTTATTCTGCGCTCTCTTCTCCTGAGTAAACAAACTCATATGCCTTCTCATAATCATCCCAGGCAATATAGTCGTCTAAGTTGTCCTGACCAATCGGTAAAATCGGAAGAGAAACAAATTTCTCCGGTGTCTTTCCTTCTGCTACGGAATCGTACAGGTTCTTAAATGTCTGAACACCCTGAACAGATACAGGAGCTGTCATGTTGGCAGACTCAATTCCGTCCTGCAGCATCTGGTAGTCATCCGGTGATCCTCCTGTGGATACAATCGGAATATTCTCCATGCCTGCATCCTTTAATGCCTGGTAGCAGCCCTGAGCCATCATTCCATTGTTTGCAAAAATGTAATCGAACTCTTCTCCTGTGGAAATGAAGTCAGTTGTTACATTGTAAGCCTTGTCTGTCAGCCAGTCACCATGGAGAGTTGCCACGATTTCAATCTTGTCTCCCAGCTCCTCAACAGCCTTGTCTACGCCCTCCTGATACTTCTCGTATACGCCGGCGCCTTCCTGGCCTGCACAGAAGAATACCTTCGCACCTGGCTTCTGCTCTGCAATATACTTAATGGCCTCGTAACCAATCTTATCGTACTCGCAGGCAACAGATGCAATGTAGTCACCCGGATCCTCGATATCCATGGCAAAGTTCTCTACAGTAACAGGAATTCCAGCCTCATTGGCCATCTTAACCAGCTGAGCGCCCTGCTCGGTAGAAATCGGGAAAATAGAAATTCCATCTACTTCCTGCTGAATCAGGGATTCCATGGCTGTAATAGACTCCTCTAAGCTGTTCTTAGAATCCAGCACAACTGCCTCCACGCCGGCCTTGTCAGCCGCGTACTCAAAGGAATTGGCGGAATACTCGTTCCAGATATCTGTCATATCATATGCAATGTAGCCAAATGTCAGATCCTCTGCTGGTTTCTCTACCTCTCCCTCAGCCTTGGAAGCTGCCTCTGTCACTTCTGCAGCGCTGCTCTCCTTCGCCTCAGTCTCTGCAGTCTCCTTGCTGCCGCAGGCTGTCAGGGATGCTGCCATAAAGGCCGCCATCATCAGTGCTGTCATCCTCATTTTCTTTCTCATGTTGAAATACCTCCTCTTAAAATTTATCTAATCTGCTGGTGCAGACTGTTTCTTCTCCTGATTAAAGTTTAAATCCCTGTCCCTTCAGGTAATCGGCCGCATCCTGCACCGCCTGATCCACGGCCTCAAGGCTTCCTGCCCCATCCGGGGTAAATTCAATTTCGATACTGAACGGACTGCTGTTTCCTGCCTTTTCAAGTGTTTGAAACAACCGAGGGAAATCTACTTTTCCCTTTCCGGGAGCCGGGAAATTCCACTCCTTATCCTCCCCGTCTTTATCTTTCAGATGGATATAGGACACAGCGTCCATACAGTCCTCTATCTCCTCTGCCGGATTCACTCCGCCGTAAAAGATAACATTGGCCGTATCATAGGCCACTCTGACTCTCTCTGAGCCTACCAGATCAGCAATCTCTTTTACTGCTTTTCCTGTTCCATGCTCTCCATGAGTTTCCAGAACCAGCATCAGATCATACTGCTCCAGCCACGGCAGAAGCTCCCTGATATTCTCAGCTGCTTCCTGTGCCCCGGTCTTCGTCCGATCTGCC
>CAUCIO010000057.1 GCA_958442925.1 uncultured Clostridium sp.
ACAGGTTTACAACTGCAAATTTAGCAACCGGGATGTTTGCCGCAACACCGGCGCTGTTTAACACTGCGATTACAATACCGTACTGTAACGCTGTGTTAAACGGAATTAACGGATGGTTTGCTGCAAAACCAGCTGTCATAACAACCTTGGAAGGCGGAAGCTTCTTTGTGTAAGGCAATGTGGACAGGAAACCGATAACCATAACATAGTAAGCAGTGGATCCGGTTCCGAACAGGCTGCAGCCTAACATAACGATGAGAATCATCAGCAGGTATGCCTTGATACCGCCCTGATTGGCGATTTTAAACATGGTCTTCTTGAAATTAGCGATAAAGCTTGTTTTCTGAAGAGCTGCGATGATTGCCATAAACTCGGCAAGCATAACGATAGTTGCGTTAGAGAATCCGCCGAAGGCTGCCTTAATATCTGCTATTCCGAAAACGACAAGCAGGAGACAGGCCAAGAGAGGCGGCGCGCCAAATGGCAGCTTGTCCATCATGATCAGAACGACCATGAGAGCTGTGATTGCTAAAGCAATAATCATTTGGGTAGTCATATTATTTTCCTCCTCATATCTTATAGTGAACTCATACCCAGTGCAGCCAGTTCTGCACTCTGCACAATTTGATATGGCTTTTATTTGCATTAATTATATAAGATGCTGTAACAGAAGACAATAAAATCAACCCCTATTATTGTTTCAATTATAAACAAATATTAAAAAAGTATAAATACAATCTGAAATAGTGTTTATAAATGAAACGATAAAAAGGAAACAAAAAGAAAGAGTTTCATTTTAGAACAAAAAATTAAAGAGAGAAAAATGTTTTCATGCTCCGCTTGAAGTCGCTGAAAACATTTTTCTCTCTTCTGCAAAAACGCTGAAAGGAGAACGATACTGCTGTTAATTTCTGCCCTTTGCCATTCGGACTGCATAGTCAATGGCATTGACAAGGCTTAACTCATTGCTGGTTCCTTTTCCGGCTAGAGCGAAGCCTGTGCCGTGATCCACGCTGGTGCGGATGATGGGAAGGCCCAGAGTCACGTTGACACCCTCTACAGCTTTCCAGGCCTGCAGCTCTCTGTCATAGACAAAGCCCACTGTCTTAAGGGGGATATGTCCCTGATCGTGGTACATGCACACCACGATGTCGTACCAGCCGCCCAGAGCCTCGGAGAAGACGCTGTCCGGGGGGATCGGGCCGATGGCGTTGATACCTTCTGCCTTTGCCGCCTCAATGGCAGGCTTAATCTCCTCAATCTCTTCTGTGCCGAAGAGGCCGTTCTCACCACAGTGGGGATTCAGACCAGCTACAGCTACCTTCGGGTTCTCGATTCCCATATCTTTGCACGCCTTGTGGGCGATCTCGATCACCTCCAGGACGCGGGCTTTCTTTACCCGGTCGCAGGCCTCCCGGAGGGAGACGTGGGTGGAAACATGAACCACTCTCAGGTCGTGGTGGGCTAACATCATGGTATATTTTTTTGTATTTGTGTAGGTGGCGTAAATTTCTGTGTGGCCGTCAAAATGAGTGTAGCCGTCAGAATTCTCTCCGTGATAGAACTCCAGGGCCTTGTTCATGGCCTCCTTGTTCAGCGCGTTGGTGCAGGTGGCGTCTACCTCTCCGGCTAAAGCCAGCTCAATCACCTTTTTTACGCACTGGAACGCGGCGTTTCCTCCTTCAATGCTGACCTGTCCGATGGGGAACTTCTCCACATCGGGAATCAGTTCCAGGTGCAGCACATCGATGACGCCCTGCTGGAATTTGGCGTCATTTACCTTCTCGCAGCGGTGAATGACAATATCGGGACGGCCTACGAAACGGGCCGCCTGTTCGATGATTTTCGCATCGCCCACAACGATAGGGCGGCAGCTGTCGTAGACTTCGGCGTGAGCCAGAGCCTTGACTGTGATCTCAGGGCCGTTTCCGGCAGGATCACCCATAGTAATACCGACAATCGGCTTTGCGTTCATAGTCGTACCCCCCTTAATTAGTGCATACCCTTAGCTTCGTTTTCAGCCAGAACTTTCTTTAATGCCTGGATACCCTCTTCCGGAACCTGATTGAACGGAGCACGGCACGGTCCTACGTTGTAGCCTAAGAGACGTGTAGCAGTCTTAACGATAGTGTTCGGGTTGCCGTATTTGAAGCATGCCCGGAAGCTCTGAATGCTTGCGTTGGCAGCCTTGGCCTCTTCGATCTTGCCTTCCATAAACAGGTTGTAGATGGAAGCCATAGTGTGGGGATATACGTTTGCGCAGCCTGCGATTCCGCCTGTACCGCCTGCCAGAAGTGTCCAGATGATTAACTGATCGTTTCCGGACAGTGTGCAGAACTTGCCGTTTGTCTTCTTGGCGCCTGCGTCGATGTAGCCTAAAATGTTTGTGAAGTTTCCGCTGGAATCCTTAGCGCCTACGATGTTCTCAATCTGAGCCAGGCGGGCTACAGTAGCCGGAGCCAGAGCGTTTCCTGTACGTGCAGGGATATTGTAGAGAACGATTGGCATGTCAACTGCCTCTGCAACTGCCTTGTAGTGAGCGTAGAGCTCGTCCTGGCTTGCAGCTGCGAAGCTTGGTGTGATGATAGAGAGCACGTCTGCTCCTGCCGCCTGAGCCATCTTGCTCTGCTCGATCGTCTCCTTAGTGGAGATGCAGCCGGTTCCTGCGTATACCGGAACACGTCCGTTACACTGCTCGATAACAGTCTCCAATACAAGCTGCTTTTCCTTGGCGTTCAGGATGTAGCCCTCGCCGTTTGTTCCGAATGGGAAGAGAGCGTGAACGCCGCCCTCGATCATACGGTCTACCTGGTTGCGGAGCTCAGCTACGTTGATGCTCTCGTCGTCGTTCATAGGTGTGAGAATTGGCGGGATAATACCTTTGATTTCAACTGGTTTCATAGTGAATTCCTCCTGTGTTATGTAAAGTGTAAATTTATTTTTGATTTCGTGGCAGCGTCCTATAAAATTTCCAGATAGAGCTTTCTCGCATCTTCAGGCGTTACCTGGCGGGGATTGTTTACAAGGAGACGCTGTACCTGCATTCCAGCCTCTACCAGGCCGTCCAGATCTTCCTCCGGAACGCCGAATTCCTTTAAGCTGGTGGGAATATCCAGGTGTTTTACAATCTCTTCCAGACGGCTGATGATCCATGCGGACTTCTCGGCGTTTGTCCTGCAGGTCTTTACCTCGTCGTGGCAGCAGCGGTCGTAGGCAATGGCGAAGCGCTCCTGGCAGGCCGGCTCGTTGAAACGCATAACCGGAGCTAAGAGGATAGCGTTGGAAACGCCGTGGGCAATGTGGTATTTGCCTCCTAACGGATAGCTGAGAGCGTGAACTGCTGTGGTTCCGCTGGCTGTGATGGCCAGACCGCCGTAGTAGGCTGCGATCTGCATCCGGTTCTTCTCCGTCATGGCTTCCGGATCGTCGCAGGCCTTCTCGATGTTGTTGAGAATCAGGTCAAGGCCTTCTAAAGCGTAAAGGTCGCTGAACGGATTGGCCTTGTTGCTGGTGAAGCACTCGATGCAGTGAGCCAGGGCGTCTACTCCGGTAGCTGCTGCGATCTTGCGCGGCAGGTTTTTAATCATGCGGGCGTCCAGAATCACATAGTCAGCAATCATGTTTTCATTGACAATTCCCACCTTCAGTTCCTTCTCAGGAACGGCTACGATGGCGTTTGGAGTTACCTCTGCGCCTGTGCCGGCGGTGGTAGGGATCAGGATAATCGGAACGCATTTTTTCGCCCGGCCAGGCTCGTCTAAGAGCTCCTTCACGCCGTACTCGTCTGTCACCAGAATGCTGGCTAATTTAGCCGCGTCCATAACGCTTCCGCCGCCGCAGGCTACAATCATATCGGCTCCGCTGGCCTTGAATTCGTCTACCAGCTTCTGAACAGCCATGTAGCTTGGCTCAGCTGGAAGATCGTCCAGCACGTAATAGTCTGCGCCAGCTGCTTTGACAGCTTCTTCAGGCAGGGAGAAAAGACCAGCCTCCTCGATTCCCTTATCAGTAAACATAGCTACGCGCTTTACGCCATTGGATTTTAAAATAGAAGTAATGTTGTCCATAGCGTTCTCACCGCCGTAAACGGCGTGAGGCATTTTCAGGTTGTAAGTAGTAAGCATATTTAAAACCTCCTTGAATGGTTTCATGTATATAGATTAACGGCTCTGAGCGGCAGTGGGATTGTAAAGTCCTACAGTCTCTCTCTTCTCGCCCAGCACATCCTGCTCGCTGAAGCGGACATATTTTACGCCCAGGCGGGTGCGTGCGGCGTAGGCCAGGTGAAGCATGCCATCGCGTGTCTGCATCAGGTACGGATATTCGTACTGCTTGTTGTTTGTCTTATTTTCATCTCCGATGAAGCCCTCGCCTCTCTCCATCCAGCGGATGATTGGGAAAGTTAAACCGCCGTCCTCAGAGAGAGCTACCGCTACCGGGCAGCGAAGTCCAGGCCATGCGGCCTTTCCTGGCTGTGGATCCGGAGTGCAGGTCGGATTGTAGGCAATGGCAACCCGTCCGCTCTGAAGCTTAATGGCGCTGATGCTGGAGTTGTTGTTTGGAAGGGGAGTCGGCTCCGGCTTGGTCCATGTCTCGCCCCAGTCGAAGGATTCGCTTCTGTGGATGCGGTATGCCTCGCGGTTTCTCATAAATGCAGCCAGGTGTCCAGGCTCTAATTCTACCACATTGGCGTGAACGTGGCCGTTGCTCTCAGGCATCATCACCTTTTTCCAGGTCTTGCCCTGGTCGTCGGAAATGCGGAAGGCGGTCGGATCGCCGGAAAGGCCGTCTGCAGAGTCCGTGCAGATCCAGTTGGAGAAGATCCAGCGTCCGTTTGAAAGCACCTGGATTGGCTGGCGGCAGAAGGTTCCCTCCTCTGGGAAAATGGTCTCGTAAGGCCCCCATGTCTTTCCGCCGTCTGTGCTCTTCTGGCAGCGGACCACAGAAGTAAACTGCATATTGTCCTTGCCTTCCTGGCGATCTAACTGGGCTGTATACATGGCCCATACGGCGTTGTCAGGTCCATAAAATAAGGAAGGATTCTGCTCGCTGCGCTTCGGATCACCGGAAATATCTACTGGCGGAAGCCATGCGGGAGCGTCCTTTGAAAGGAGGGAGCAGATGATATGGATATCAGCGCTTCCCTCGTAAGTTCCGGCGAACCAGCAGCACAGCAGATCACCGTTTGGCAGCTCCACCATGGCAGGAGCGTGAGCGGTGGGATAACCGCCTGTAGGAAGCAGAGCTTCACAGGTTCCCATCTCTTCGTTTTCGTAAATCGTTCCGTCCCAGGTCAGTCCGGGAAGTTTCGGATATGTCATAATGTTTTCCTCCAGTATGTAATGTTAAAAGTGAAATAAAAAGCTTAATCAGCAATTTGTTCTGCCAGATCAGTCAGCAGAGTCTCCTGGCCGAAGCCGCCGGATTTTGTGATCACATGGCGGGTACAGCCGTTGTAGGTGAAGCGGGCCAGTACGACTCCGCTCTCCAGCTCCCGCAGGGGCTCCAGCTCGTTAACTCCGACGCAGTTCATACACTGAAGCAGCGTGTCGCCGCCGGTAAGAAGCAGAGTGCCCAGAGAGGGGCTGGCAAAGATTTCGCCCACCAGGTAGCCGAGACAGCCTGCGATCCGTACTCTCAGAGTTTCCCGGTCAATGCCAAGGGCTGCGGCATAGTCGGCGGTGGGCTGGTTTCCGCCCAAATCATTGCTCTCGATAATGCAGTGAGAGTGGGAGGACAGCATGTCCTCGATGCCCTGAAGCGCCTCTTTTCCCTGCTCTGTCTGCCAGTATCCTGGTTCCAGCTTCTGCTCCGGACTCAGGCGGAGTCTGGAAAATCCAGCTTTTTCTGCCTGATCCAGCTGCGCCAGGGTGATGGAATTGACGCTTCCGCAGACCACCAGAAGCCTTGGATCCAGTTTTGGAAGGGCGGCCGGCCTGTCTGGGGCAATGTCTAACAGTTCAGGCAGAACAGCTCCGAAGCCGGCGCAGCCGGCCATGACGGAGAGCATGTCCGCGTCAAACAGCTTTTTTCCCGTTTCGCGAAGATCAGAAGGCGTGGATGCGTCGAAGACCAGAATTCCCTCCTGACTGGGGACTTCTGAATCGCCGGAGAGAGCCGGGAAGCTGAACGCCGGGATGCTGCACTGCTCGCCAATTAAATCTGTGACAATAGAATGAACCACCGGTTCAAACGGATCGATACCAAAGGGGCTTTCCGTCACGGGGACGCCGTCCACATAGTGAACGCCCTCTCTGGTCACGCGGCCAGTCTGAGGAAACGCCGGAAGGAACGGGAGACGCTTGCAGCCGCTGGCAGTGAGAACCGCGGCCAGCTCAGCCCCTATGTTTCCTCTGAGGGCGGAATCTGTCTTTTTGTAAATGTAGCGGATTCCTGCCGCTCTGGCTCTTTCAGTCAGCCGGGCAACGATATCGAAAGCTTCCCCGGCTGCGAGGTGGCGGGTTTCTGTATCCACCACTAAAACGCTGTCGCGGTAAGTGGAAAAGTCTACCTCAGGCTCTACAATTACACGGGTTGAAATGCCGCGGGCCGCGAATTGAACGCCGGTATCCAGAGCGCCGGTGAAGTCATCCGCAATGATTAAAAGAAGGATCATCATTCTTCCTCTTTTCTTTTCTTGATATTATATATTATGCCGTATTTAGACAAAATTGGCATCGAAAAAAACAACAAAAGTGTTTCGTTTTTAAACTAATTACAGAAAAAATGGAAACATAGGAAAATTAAACGATAAAATATGTTTCAAAACAGAACAAAAAATAAAGGAGAAAGGAAAGAAATAGATGAAATAGTATCAAAAATAAACGTAACTGCCAGAAGAGCTCTGAGAAAGTCTCTTGGGCAGTTACATTCAGAAAATTTTGGTTCAGCCTATGCTGCGGGATGTTTAATTTCCATGTCATCCGGAAGAATTAAGTTTATAGGAAGTCCGGATCCGATTTTCCAGACAGGATAGAGCTGGATTAAGGCTGCAATACCTGCTACGAACATGGCCAGAATATGCTGAAGTCCAAATGGGATTGTCTTCATAATGGGAACCCGCCCCTCCAGCTGGTAAATATTTGACACGTCTTCCTTCATTTCGCTTTTCATAAGTCCCTTTTTTCATCAATATTGGACATGCGATGAACCATTTCTAAGTTTACCATAAAAAGCTATTTTGTCCAGAGCGGAAGAAAGGAAAAACAGTCATACTTTTTTATATGAAAACATAAATTGTAAAAAACATTTTCAGGGGTAATCCCATGAAAGAATATATTGAAGAACGGGCAGTAGAGATCGCTAATTACATCATAGACCATAATGCTACGGTGCGTCAGACGGCGAAAAAGTTTGGAATCAGCAAGAGTACGGTACATAAAGACGTCACTGATCGTTTGGAAGATATCAATCCATCCCTGGCAGCGCAGGCAAGGGTTGTATTAAACATCAATAAAGCGGAGCGCCATATCAGGGGAGGACTGGCTACGAAGGAAAAGTACCAGCATCAGCTTCAGGCTTGCAGCGCCGACAAAAAGTTCTTATAAACAGCGGAGGAATAAAAAGCACAGCTGCCTAATAAAATGATAACAATTAATGGAACAGGGAGCTTTTATGAAGCATATGGGAACCATGAAAAAACTGGCTGCTCTGGCAGCAGGGTTTCTGCTGTCCGGCATCTGCCTGCTGGGCGGCTGCTCTGGAAAAGCGGCAGAAGAAAAGGTGAAAGATCTGGAATTTACTGTGGTAGGGCAGAATGAGATTCCTATGGAACTCATGGATATGATTGAACAGAAAAAAACAGGAGAATTTCGGCTGACTTACACCAGCGGAGAGGATCTTTACATAGCGGTGGGGTATGGAGAACAGCAGACAGGAGGATTCAGCATTTCCGTTCCTGAATTTTACCTGACAGACAATTCGATTATAATAAAGACAGAGCTTCAGGGACCTGAACAGGGGACTCAGCAGGGCGCGTCTCCATCTTATCCGTTCATTGTTGTTAAAACAGAATTTATAGAAGAACCAGTTGTGTTTCAGTGACGTGCAGCCTTCCAGGATCGTAGATTGTGGAAGGCTGTTTTTCTGTTGTTTTTTAAGAACCCTAAAATACTGCACAAAAAAATGAAGATAGATTTGTGAAATATTACAATGGATATGGGCGAAAAACAGATTGATTTAAAATAATGATTTGCTAAGCTAAAGCTATCTTCCACATCTGTTTCAGTTTTCTGGAGAACAATTTTGGCTTCTGGCAGGCATTGGGAGGCAGAAGCAGTATTCTGATGAGAGGGAATTATGAAATGTGAAAAATCGATAAGATATTTTTTGTACAGGAAGCTGCAGACAATCTTTACTGTCTGTATGTGGATGGTATCAGCGGCCTTTATAACGCAGGCGGCAGAACTGCCGCTGCCGAGGGAAATCCTGAGGTACTCGGAGCCAGAGAGCGATTCAGAACGTCTGAAGGATCCGCCGGAAGTGTTTGTGCGGGAAGATATACCCTATGCTCTGACAGAGTGGGAGATTTCGGAGTGGGAACTTCCTGGACGTATGCAGTATGAGGAATCGTCAGTTGTCTATGAGAAGATGGGGATGGATGCGGAGATTCCGGAGACGGCGGAGATCTCTATTGAAGGAGAAGAGGGGAACTTTTCAGCGCCTCTGGTACGGAGTGAGTTTCTGAACGAGCGATGGGAAGACGATTTTTTATTCAAGCTTACTTTTCATTCCTGTCAGGCAGATATTTACGAGCTGGGAGAGATAGAGATTTCCTCAGATCCAGATTCAGAGCGTCCGGCCCTGCAGGGATACGAGCGGGAGCTATTAGAACTATTAGGGCTTTCTGAGGAATATTATCGAATCACTGAATACGAGTGGACTGGCGCGGCTTACCTGGATGAAGGAGGAATGCTGTGCCGGGATGCGTCTGCCAGGGGAGAGCGGCTGGTGAGGGACTGTCAGGCAGTATATGGAGGGGAGATTGTCCTGCCGCCGAAGAAGGTCTATCGGACGAAGGCAGTGTACCGTTTGAAAACTGAGGAGAAGAAAAAGGAAACAGTCTCTGGAACAAATCAGAAAGAGAATACTCAGAGAGAAAATGCAGGCTCCATGTGGATGGAGAAAGCGCGGCGTGTCATAAAACAGCTTACACTGATTACCGTCAGACTGGGAATGATCCTTTTGCTGATTTTTCTTTTTCGATTCCTGGTTCGGATTGGGCGAGCTGTATGGGAGAGATGGGGGAAGAGAGACAGATAAAGAGTGGAGTCCGGGATAGTGTGGTCAAAGAATGGAGGAGCCTATCTGGCTGCATTTTATTTTTGATTTGAAAGAATGCAGCCAGACAGTAGATTTTCAGCGGAGTTTTCAGGATGAGAAGGAATGAAGCATACAGCCGGTTTCATGGAAGCAGAAGATTGACTGCAAAGCACAAACCCATGCCTATAAGGGTCGGAAGAAGGAAGGCAGTCAGTGTCCAGAACCAGCTTCCTGTTTCTTTGCGTATAGTCAGGCAGGTGGTGGAGCAAGGCCAGTGAAACAGGGAAAAGGCAGCCATACATACAGCGGTTTTTGCTGTCCAGCCATGGGCAGACAGCAGAGAAAAAAGCTGTGCCTGGTCAGACATTTCCACCAGCTGTCCGGTCTGTAAATAAGCCATCAGAATAATAGGAATGACAATTTCATTGGCTGGAAATCCCAGTATAAATCCAGTCAGGATGATTCCATCCATACCAAGAAGCTGTCCCAGGGGATCCAGCCCTCCAGCCAGATGAGACAGAAGGCTTATGCCACCCCATTGAAGATTAGCTAACAGCCATATGATTAAACCGGCCGGAGCGGCTACGAGGAGCGCGCGTCCCAGAACAAACAGAGTGCGATCCAGCACAGAACGCACAAGGATCTTGCTGAACTGAGGCCTTCGGTATGGCGGAAGCTCCAGAGTGAAGGAGGATGGCATTCCGCAAAGCAGCGTTTTCGAAAGAATCAGAGAGGAAAGCAGTGTAGCTCCGATTCCCAGCAGGATCAGACCGGTTAAGAAAAGGGCGGTGGCAAGGGACGGCGGAATGGGGAGGAAACCGCTCTTTGATATTTGAAAGCTGCCCATAAAAAACAGAGAAAGAGTAATCAACGTAGGAAAGCGGCCGTTGCAGGGAACGAGAGCGTTTGTAAGTATGGCGATCAGACGTTCTCTGGGAGAATCGATAATCCGGCATCCTGTGACGCCCACTGCGTTGCAGCCGAAGCCCATAGCCATGCGTGGTCACTGCTTTGCCCTGCATTTCCTTTTTTCAATGGCAGCCTGACAGTCTTTAAAAAGTTCTTCTGTTACGAGAGCTTCATGAGTGATTCCGCTGTCAATCCACAGCTCCTTCGGATTTTTTATGGTAAGACGGCTTTTAAAGGAAAGTTTTCTGCTTTTGCCCTGTATCATCCGGCCCAGATAGACAGGATTATGGAGTATTTTCAGGATAGTATTAGCGGTCCAGCTGCCACTGCTGGGACAGCTGTTCTGTCTCAGGTGGGGATACTTACTGCGTCGGTAACAGGACGGGGAGAGGATGAGCGCCGTGTTTAACAATCGGGCAATTTGGGATGGAGTTTTATCTTCTGCGGCCAGGGTGAAAATCTGCTTTACCACAGGGGAGGAATCTGGATCAGGGACTAGGCGTATCGGAGGCCCTGGATACTTTTCATAGCCATAAGGAGGGAAGTTTCCGATATAACTTCCGTCTTCCATACGCGTGCGCAGAGAGGAACGTATTTTTTTGGAGATATCTCTGGCATACATTTCATTCATAATATTTTTAAATGGGATCATATCAGAATCAGAGACAGCGGAATCGTATCCGTCATTAACAGCAATAAAACGGACGTTCATGGAGGGAAAGAAGAATTCCGTGTACTGGCCTGATACAATATAGTTTCTGCCTAGCCGCGACAGATCCTTTGTTAAAATAAGATTAATTTTTCCTTTTTTAATATCCTGTATCATCTCCAGGAAGGCCGGGCGGTCGAAGGTGGTTCCAGACCAGCCCTCATCAGAATATTCTTTGATGATCGAAAAATCATGCTCTTTTGCGTAGCTCATAAGAAGGCGTCTTTGGCTGCTGATGCTGGAACTTTCCCTTCGGGATTCATCGTCCTTAGACAGACGCAGATAGATTGCCCCCCTATATTGTGTCATACAGTTCATATGTATCACCTGATGATTTGATTTCTTCTATATATAGTAGAATGCTATGTCAAAGAATATGCCACAATAAAATTATGAATAAAAACAGTTGTACAGGATTCTCAAAAATAGTATGATAGCCATAGAAATGTTACGAAAACGAGGAATGCATATATGGCAGAATTGATGTCAGAACTGTGTGAGAAAGGTGTAGATTTAATTTGGAAACAATGCAATGAAGAACTTTTTTCACAGGGACTGGAATACTTGGAGAAAGCTGCAGAAAAAGGAGATGCAGAAGCCCTGTTTTTTCTGGGATACTGCTGCAGCTGGGGCGACGGTTCCGTAGGTTTTAATGATAAGAAGGCATATGAATACTATCTGGCAGGGGCGCAGGCGGGCAGTATTCGCTGCGTGCTGGGAGCAGTGCGCGCTGGCCAGTACGATGACAGGATGAAACGCGTGTCCAGATATTCTTTGAACGAAAGTTTTGAGCTTGTGGCAGAAGCGGCAGGCAGAGGGGATGCGTTTTCTGCCTACCAGATAGCGGAAGCCTTTTTCTACGAAGACGTTTATGAAATTCTTCCCAAGAGTGAAAGATGGGCAGGACACTGCTTTAAGTGGTATGAAGAAGCCGGAGAGGGCGGTATTGTAAAGGCGATGAGAAGAGCTGGAACCTGCTGTTTTTCAGGAACTTATACATTAAAGAGCGAGGAAAGAGGGCTTTATTGGGCAGAAAAAGCGGCAGCTTCAGGAGATGCCTGGGGACTGCTGAATATGGGACTGTATACAGTGGAACACCAGGATTTTGAAGCAGCGTTTGCCTATTTTTATGCGGCGTCCTGTCAGGGAGACGAGACATCTCCATTTTATCTGGGGGAGCTTTATATGAATGGCCTGGGGATAGAGCAGGATTTTTCACAGGCAGCAGCCTGCTTTGAGGAGGCTGCCAGACATGAGAACAGAGAGGCCTTTCTCAGACTGGGACAGCTTTATTCAGAAGAGGCTTTTCAGGACGAAGAGAAGGCATACTACTGGTACAGCAGAGCCTATGGATGCGGGAAGAAGGAAGCAGGCCTTGCGCTGGCCAGGTTCTGCTTGGCTGAGGGAGAACATCGGGATCAACAGAAGGCAGAGCAGCTTTTGACAGAGTATGCGTCAGAGGATAATCATTGGGAAGACCAGAATGAAGCCTGCCTGCTGCTGGGACAGCTCTATGGGGGAGAGATAGAGGGAACAGCAGGAGTGGACTGGAACAGAGCTGTCGAGTATTATGAGAGGGGCGCAGCTCAGGGAAAT